>NZ_BAAALD010000016.1:0-33784 GCF_039528095.1 Kitasatospora arboriphila | reverse complement strand
CCGCCGCCACCCCGGCCACCGGCTCCGGCACCGGCACGGGCGCCGTCGCACCCGCGGCCCAGCCCGCCGCCGCGGCCGGGTCCCCCCCCGGGGGGGGGGGGGGCGGCCCCCCCCCCCCCCCCCCGGGGCCCCCGGGGCCGGGGGGGGGCCCGGCCCCCCGACCGGACGGGTGATCTGGTCGACCAGGCTGTCCACCAGCCGCTGGGCGTCCACGAAGTCGAGCTGCTTGTTCTCGTTGAGGATCTGCAGCGCCTGCATGATGTGGTCGCGGGCGGTGGCCTCGTCCTCGCGCGACGCCCGGATGGCCTCCCCGAGCCCGTACTCGCCGCGCACCAGGCCGAGCGCCGTCAGCGCGTCGGGGCCCTGCCGGACGAGGGACGTCATCCGGCCGATCTCCGCGTCCTCGCCGCGGCTGCGCAGCGCGGCGATCTGCTGCTCCCAGGTCTCGTTCCGCACGGCCACCGCCTGGGTGCGCAGGTCCGTCGGGGTGTCGACCTCGGCCAGCCGGAAGGTGACCGACAGACCGGGCGCGTCCTCGTACGGGAGCAGCTGGCAGTACGCCTCGACCCGGGCCTCCACCAGCTCCCGGACTTCGGTGATCTGGGAGACCCGGTAGCTGCTGCCGATGTTCAGCAGCTTCCCGTCCCGGCGGACGTAGCGGCGGAGTTCGCCGGCGAGGTCCACGGCGCCGTTCTGGGCCGCGATGTCGGCGCGGACCACGGTGGCCTGGAAGACCACGTGGATGTCGAAGCTGTCCGCCGGGTCGGCGGACGGGACGTTGAGCTCGACGACGATCGTCCTCGGACGCAGGTCGACCACGCTCACCGAGGTCGCTTCGAGCAGTTCCTCCTCGGCCCCGGTGAGCCGGTGGCCGACGTCCATCTCGACGCACCGCCCTCCGACGTGCAGGACGAGGGCGGTGCCGGGCTTGCGTTCGGGCAGGTCGGAGAGCGGACGGCGGCGGGCGGTCAGAAACCTCTTCGGAACGGCTTCGAGAAGCCTCTCCTGAATGACTGGGTACGGTCGTTCCACGGCGTGATTCCCGGTGTTCGGTCAACGGAGGGACGGGTGGGCCGGCCTGTCGGCGCGGCTGTCGAGAAAGGCCTTGAGGACGCTGTGCGACACCTCGGGGTCCCACCGCGGCTGGGTGAGCGCCCGGGCGACGACCTGGTAGGCGTCCGGGGGGAGCCTGGGCAGCAGTTCGGCGCCCAGGCGGGCGGCGGCCGAGGACGGACCGCCGCGCTGTTCGAGGGAGTGCAGGGTGCGGCGCAGCACGGTGACGGCTTCCAGCCGGTGCGGGCCGCTGTGGATCGCCGTGGCCCACACCTCGGCGATCGACGCGATGTCGACCGGCCGTTCCCGGACGACCCGGGCGACCACCGGGACGTCCGAGTCGGGCAGCGGCATGGCGAACACCGACAGCACGGTGGTGAGGGCCGTCCGCCGGTCCGTGGCGTCGGCCCCGGGCCGCAGCAGCGGCCGCACCTTGCTCAGCAGGAACCGCGGGACGGCGCTCGACCCGGAGGCGGCGTCCGCCTCCACGCCGAGCAGGTGCCCGAGCGCCCGTTGGGCGAACGGCCGGATCCTGTCCCCGCGCAGCGAGAGCACCCACAGCCAGCGCAGCGCCTCGGACAGGTAGCGCTGGCCGAGGACGCCGCCGAGGGCCACGGCCGCCGTCATGGCGCGCTGCTGTCCCCTGTTCCGGGCCCAGCCGACCGCGGTCTGCAGGGCGAGCGGCGCGAGCAGGTCGTCCTGCGCCATCGCCCACAGCACGCCGACGGCGGTGAAGCGCTGCGGGAGCCGGCCGGCGGCCCAGCCGTCGAGGTGGACGGTCACCTCGGCGGGGTTGCAGCGGCACAGTGCCGCGAGACCCCGGGCGACGGCGAAGTGCTCCGGGCCGAGGGGCCGCTGCACCACGCCGGCCAGCCAGGCGCGGACGGGGTCCCACAGTTCGGTGCCGTACCGGCGGAACAGCTCGGCCATGAACAGCTGCTGCTGGTGCCCGGTGCGGAAGGCGGGCCGGTGCTCCGAGCCGAACGGGCGGTCGGACGCCTCCTCCGCGAGGAACTCGCCCAGCCCCGACTCGGCGATCAGGGTGGCCCTGGTCTGCGGGAACGGCGCCGCCTCCGCCGGATCCGACGGAGCCGGTGCTTCGGCGCCCAGGTGGGCGGTGATCAGGCGGTCCAGTTCGTCGGAGAGCCGCTCGAAGCCGTGCAGCCCGACGCCGGAGAAGAACGCCAGGGTCGCCACGGCGGCGAGGGTCCGGCGGGTGGGCGCCGCGCCGTCGAACCAGGCCTGCACCCGGGCGGCGTCGTTGTCGGCGACCGCGGCGAGCGCGGCGTCGACGCCGTCGATCAGGCCTTCGGCGAGCTCCACGATGCGGGCGGGCCGGGCGAGTTGGCGTGCCCGGTCGGTGAGCCTGGCCAGGTCGTCGGCGTCCAGCCGCGGGCAGGCCAGCCGGTCCAGGCAGTGCGCGAGCAGGCGTTCCGGGTCCACGGTCGTCCACGGCACGGTGAACTGCGGCAGGTGGCGGACGGCGGCGCTGCCGCGTGCCGCCGTGATGACCAGGCGGGAGCGCGCGGACCGCAGGCGTCCGGACAGCTGCTCGGCGTCGAACAGCGTGGCCGAGGCGCCCTCGCCGCCAGCCGGCGACCAGTCCTGCACCACGTAGACCGTGCCGGCCTTGAAGCCGGTGTCGGCGAGTTCCTCCAGCGTGCGGGTCGGCGGCAGGCGCAGGATCTCGCCGTCGGCCGCCCGGAACTGGTGCGCCAGCATGGTCGAGCCGGCGGCCCGGCCGGTCCCCTCCACCCCGGTGAGGATCACCAGGTGGCGGTCGCGCAGGACGCCGGCCGCGACCGGGTGGGCGTCCGGCGGCAGGTAGCACCGCTCGACCCTGGCGATCTCCAGGGTCGCGACCTTGCCGCTGCGGCGGCCGGACCGGGCGGCCGTGGCAATACCGACGGTTCCCTCGACGACGACCTGGCCGTAGAAGTTGTTGATGTTCTGGAGTACCTGCGCCTCGTCCGGTTCCGACGGGTCGGTGTCGGTCTCCGCCGGCGCCGGCTCCTGCGCCTGGGGTGTCCGCGCGGCCTCCGGCGCGCCGTCCGGACGGTCCGGCCCTGGGTCTGGCGCCGGCTCGGCGGGCCGGTCGGTGCCGCTCACCGGAGGTTCCCGCCGCCCAGGTTGATGCCGATCACTCCGGCCTCGACCGGGCCGTGGAAGGTGTTCTGCACCTGGGCCCGCAGGGGTTCGGCGGCCGGCGCGTCGGCCGTGCTCCGCGGTGCGCCGCCGTCCCGGGCCTGCGGGGCCGCCGGGTCCGGCGCGGTCGGCCGGCTCCGCCGGAAGAGGCGGATCCACGCCGCGCCGGTGTAGTCCCTCAGCTCGAGCCCGACCCGGAGGAAGTCGGACGGCCGGGTGGAGACGTGCCGGTTGGCCACGATGTCCGTGAAGACCCGGTCGGACAGCACCAGGGCGAGGTCCGCGTCGGGCGTCTCCTCCAGTGCGGCCTTCAGCTCGTCGCTGTTGAGCAGGCGCGCCGCGACGACCGCCGCCTGGCCCGCGAAGCCGGTGTCCGAGGGGTACGCCACGCCGAAGTGCGCGGCGGCCCGGAGCCGGAGCCGGAACTCGGGGAGCCGGCTGTGGTTGTGGCGGTCGAGGGCGGCGTCGAGCTCACGCATGAAGTCGTCGACGATCCGCGGCTCCGGCTGGTCCTGGGGGACGAGGGAGAACTCGCAGTCCCCCTGGTACTGGCACGTCCAGCGGCTGCGGTCGAGCCCTGCGGCCAGCGCCGCGCGGTCGAGCAGTCCGAGCAGGGTCTTCTGCAGCTCGTCCTGGCCGACCGCGTCGTGACCGCTGTAGCCCTTGGCGTCCACACCGAGGACCAGATGCCGCGCGAAGCGGTCCTTGTCGTTCACTGTTCTCCTTCCACCGCGCCCGCGATCGGGCCGCCAGGGCGCGGCAACACGTTTCCACGCAGGCGGAGGCACGTTTCCCGCCCAGGCGGGAAAGACGGATTCAGCCCTGCGCCCCGCGGAGCGACCGCGGGTCCTTGACCACGAGCGCCCGTCGCCGGCGCTCGACGAGGCCGCGTTCCTCCAGGACGCGCAGCACCTTCTCGACCGTGCGGACCGAGACGGAGGCGAGCGACGCCAGGTCGGCCTGGGTGCATTCCGGGCCGACGACCCAGCCCGTGCCGGGGGTCGGCCCGTAGACGTCGGCCACGTCGGCGAGGGTGTGCGCGATCCGGGCCGGCGCGGCCAGCGCCCCGAACTCGGCCCGCCGCTCGTTGGCGGCCCTGAGCCGGTGGGTCACCGTCTCGGCCACGGCCGTCGCGGCCGCGGGGTGCGCGGCCAGGAAGCGGGTGAAGGCGTCGGCCGGGACGACCCGGGCCCGCACCGCCGTGGCGGCCGCGACCCTCGCCGAGCGCGGCATCCCGGTCAGGAAGGCCATCTCGCCCAGCAGGTCCCCGCCCGCCCGCAGTGCCAGCACGCTTTCGTACCCCGGCGCCGCGGATCCGACGACCTTGGCAAGGCCGGACAGCAGGAGCACGAGGTGCCTGCTGTCGTCACCGTGGTCCAGGATGGTCTCTCCTCGCCGAAAGACGCGCTCCCGGCCCGCTCGCAGGAGGTCCTGCTCCGCGGTCCGCTCGAGCGTGCCCAGGAAGCTCCGGTCGGGCCAGACGGGTCGGTCCTCCGGCACAACCCCTCCCGCCCGGCACGCACGGGACCCGTCACGGGGCCCGTGCCGCCATCAAGTGGCTTGCCGGGAAGCAACTCTGACACACTTTCGGACGACTTCGGGGCGACTCCGGCGAAGTCGCCCCGACCGGGCCGCGGGGCACCTGCGGCGCCTCCTCGGAGGTTCCGCCGCGACCGCTGCCGGGCAGGTACGGTGCACCGTGTCGCGCCGACCGGGAGGGGACGGCGGGCCGGCCGATGCGCACGTCGTGCCCGGCACGAGGGGGAAGGGGATCGACATGCAAGCAGGTGCACCCGCCGAAGGTCCGGTCGCGGCGGTGGCCGCCGCCGACTCCGGCAGCGTGGGACACGCGTGGCGGGTTCTGGACGGCGTCACCGCGTCCATCAACCAGGCCGACACCAAGGCCGGCGTCGTCCTGGCGGCGGCCGGTGTGCTGGGCGGCGTGCTGTTCAACCTGGTCGGCGGCGGGAAGGGACCGGGAGCGTGGGCGGTGTCCGCGACGGTGGTCGCCGCCGTGCTGGTCCTGGCCGCGGCCGGCTGCGCGGGGGCGGCGCTGTATCCGCGCCGACGCGGGGAGGGCGCCGCGTCGAGCCTGATCTACTTCGACCACATCGTCCGCAGCGGTGCGACGGCCGACGGCCTGGCGCAGCCGCTGGCCGGACTGCTCGCGGACCCCGCCGCGCTGACCGCGCAGATCGCCGGGCAGGTGTGGGCGAACGCCCGGATCGCGGGCACCAAGTTCGACTGGGTCGACCGGGCGGTGCGGCTGCTGCTGGCGGCCTTCGTCGCGGTGGGCGGCGCGGCGGTGGCCGCGGCCCTGGAGGTCTGAGGCCGGGCGGCAGCCGGAACGCCGCGGGGGCGGACCGTCCGGTTCGGACGGTCCGCCCCCGCGGGAGCTGCCGGGTCAGCGGCCGGTGCGCAGCAGGGTGCGGATGACCCGCATCGCGACCGAGAGGCTGGACAGCTCGTAGTTGTCCGAACCCCTTATGTCGTCGAGGGTGGTCTTCGCGCGGCTGAGCAGGGTGCCGTTGAGGTCCGCCCAGGCCTTGTAGCGGTCCTCCGGCGAGGAGCCGGCGGGGCCGCAGGCCAGCACGTCCGCGGTGAGCGCGGAGTGCGCCGCGAAGAGGTCCTCGCGGATGGCGGCGCGGGCCATCGAGGACCAGCGGTCGGTCCGCGGGAGCTCGATGATGCGGTCCAGCAGGTGGGTGATCTGCAGGCGGTCGGCGAGGTCGTAGTAGAGCTCGGCGACCTCCATCACGTCGGAGTCGGAGCGGTCCGCGACGCCGACGATGTCGAGCGTCGGGAAGGCCGAGGAGAGTCCGGCGATCCGGTTGGCCAGTTCGTCCGGCACGCCGGCGGCGGCGAGCTCCTCGTAGACCGCCTCGAACCAGCCGAGGTCCTCGCCGCGGAGCGGCTTGGGCAGGCTCTCCCAGACCTGGTTGACCCGGTCGTGGAAGAACTCGATGGTGCCGGCGATGTCCAGCGGCTGGCGCCGGTTGTTGAGCATCCAGCGGGTGGCGCGCTCGACGAGCCGGCGGACGTGCAGGCGCATCTTGATCTGCACCCGGGCCGCGACCTTGTTGTCCAGGCCCTCGATCTGGTCCCAGAGCTGCTCCAGGCCGAAGACGGCGCGGGCGGCCGCGTGGGTGCGGGCGATCTCCTCCATCGTCGCGCCGGTCTCCTCGCGGAGCCGGAAGGCGAAGGTGCAGCCGCCGCGGTTGATCGTGTCGTTGACGATCAGGGTGGTGATGATCTCCCGGCGCAGCGGGTGGTTGTCGATCGCGTCGGCGAACCGGGCCCGCAGCGCGCTGGGGAAGTACAGGTGCAGCGCGTCGCGGAAGTACGGGTCGTCGGGCAGGTCGGTGGCGAGCAGCTCGTCGGCCAGCGTGATCTTGGTGTAGGCGAGCAGGACGGACAGCTCGGGCTGGGAGAGCCCGCGGCCGGCCTGCTGGCGCTCGCGGATCTGCTTCTCGACGGGCAGGAACTCCAGGGCCCGGTCGAGCTGCCCGTCGGCCTCCAGCCGGTTGATCATGCGGGCGTGCACGTTGACCATGCTGGCGGCCTGGGCGACGGCGTTGGCGAGCACCACGTTCTGCGCGTAGTTGTTGCGCAGCACCAGGCGGCCGACCTCGTCGGTCATCTCGGCGAGCAGCGCGTTGCGCTGCTTGACCGTCATGTCGCCGTCGGCGACGACCTGGTTGAGCAGGATCTTGATGTTCACCTCGTGGTCCGAGGTGTCGACGCCGGCCGAGTTGTCGATGGCGTCGGTGTTGATCCAGCCGCCGGTGCCCTCGGGGCCGCCGCTCGCGGCGAACTCGATGCGGCCGAGCTGGGTGCAGCCGAGGTTGCCGCCCTCGCCGATGACCCGGGCGCGGACCTGGTTGCCGTTGACCCGGATCGCGTCGTTGGCCTTGTCGCCGACCTCGGCGTTGGTCTCGGTGGAGGCCTTGACGTAGGTGCCGATGCCGCCGTTCCAGAACAGGTCGACGGGCGCCTGCAGGATCGCCTTCATCAGCTCGGCCGGCGTGATCTTGGCCGCCTGCACGCCGAGCCGCTCGCGGACCTGCGGGGAGAGCTGGATGGCCTTCGCGGTGCGCGGGAAGACGCCGCCGCCGGCGGAGATCAGCGACTTGTCGTAGTCGTCCCAGGAGCTGCGGGGCAGGTCGAACAGCCGGCGGCGCTCGGCGTAGGAGACCGCGGCGTCCGGGTTCGGGTCGAGGAAGATGTGCCGGTGGTCGAAGGCGGCGACCAGCCGGATGTGCTCGCTGAGCAGCATGCCGTTGCCGAAGACGTCGCCGGACATGTCGCCGATGCCGACGACGGAGAAGTCCTCGGTCTGGGTGTCGACGCCGATCTCGCGGAAGTTCCGCTTGACGGACTCCCAGGCGCCGCGGGCGGTGATGCCCATGCCCTTGTGGTCGTAGCCGGCCGAGCCGCCGGAGGCGAAGGCGTCGCCCAGCCAGAAGCCGTACGACTCGGCGACGCCGTTGGCGATGTCCGAGAAGGTCGCGGTGCCCTTGTCGGCGGCGACGACCAGGTAGGTGTCGTCCTCGTCGTGGCGGACGACGTCGACCGGGTGGACGACCTCGCCGCCCTTGAGGTTGTCGGTGATGTCGAGCAGCGCCGAGATGAAGGTCTTGTACGAGGCGATGCCCTCGGCCAGCCAGGCGTCGCGGTCCACCGACGGGTCCGGCAGTTGCTTGGCGACGAAGCCGCCCTTGGCGCCGACCGGCACGATGACGGTGTTCTTGACCATCTGGGCCTTGACCAGGCCGAGGATCTCGGTGCGGAAGTCCTCGCGGCGGTCGGACCAGCGCAGGCCGCCTCGGGCGACCTTGCCGAAGCGCAGGTGGACGCCCTCGACGCGCGGGGAGTACACCCAGATCTCGAAGGCCGGGCGGGGCGCCGGCAGGTCCGGGATCGCCTTCGGGTCGAACTTCATCGACACGTAGGAGTGCCGGTCGCCGTCGTCGGCGTGCTGGAAGAAGTTCGTCCGCAGGGTGGCCTTGATGAGGTGCAGGAAGGAGCGCAGGATGCGGTCCTCGTCGAGCGAGACGACCTCGTCGAGCGCGCCGTCGAGCTCCTCCATGAGGCCCTCGGTGAGCTCGTCGGCGCCCAGCCGGTGGCTGGGGCTGAGCCGGGCCTCGAAGAGGTTCACCAGCAGGCGGGTGGTGTGCGCGTTGTTGCGGAGCGCGTCCTCCATGTAGTCCTGGGAGAAGGTGCTCCCGGCCTGGCGGAGGTACTTGGCGTAGGCGCGCAGCATCATGGCCTGGCGCCACGTCAGGCCGGCGGTGAGGACGAGGCCGTTGAAGCCGTCGTTCTCGGCGCGTCCCGTCCAGGTGGCCGAGAAGGCCTCCTGGACGCGCTCGCGGGCCTCGTCGGTCAGCTCGGTGGCCTCGCGCAGCCGCAGGCCGAAGTCGTACACCCACGCGGTGGTGCCGTCGGAGCGGCGCAGCGCGTACGGGTGCTCGTCGAGGACCTCGACGCCCAGGCGCTGCAGCACGGGCAGGACCTCGGTGAGCGAGATCGGGCCGCCGACCCGGTAGATCTTGAAGCGGCGCTCGTCGTCGCCGGCGCCGACCGGCTGGTACAGGTTGAGCCGGAAGTCGCCCTCGCCGTGCAGCGCCTCGATCTGCTTGAGGTCGGCGACGGCGGTGCGCGCGGTGAAGTCGGCGCGGTAGCCGTCGGGGAAGGCGTTGGCGTACTTGTGGGCGAGCTCGGCGGCGCGCTCCTCGCCCAGCTCGATGTGGAGCTGGTCGTTGAAGCCGTCCATCCAGAAGCGGGCGGCCTCGGCGAGCTTGGCCTCGATCCGCTCGACCTCGGCGTCGGTGAGCTGCGGCAGCTCGGCGCCGGGGGCGACCCGGACGACGAAGTGCAGGCGGGTGAGGACCGACTCGGTGGCGTACACCGTGTAGTCGATCGCGTCGCCGCTGAGCTCCTCCTTGAGGATCTCGGTCAGGCGCAGCCGGATGCGGGTGGTGTAGCGGTCGCGCGGCAGGTAGACCAGCGCGGAGAAGTAGCGCCCGTACTCGTCCTGGCGGAGGAACAGCCGCAGCCGGCGGCGCTCCTGCAGGTAGAGGACGTTGGTGGCGATGGCCTGGAGCTCCGCCGCCGGGGTCTGGAACATCTCGTCCCGGGGGAAGGTCTCCAGGATCTGCAGCAGGTCGCGGCCGTCGTGGCTGTCGCCGGAGAACCCGGAGCCGGAGACGACCTCCTGGACCTTGCGGCGGACGACCGGGATGCGGGTGACCGACTCGGTGTACGCGGCGGAGGAGAAGAGGCCGAGGAAGCGGCGCTCGCCGACGACCTCGCCGTTGGCGTCGAACCGCTTGACGCCGACGTAGTCGAGGTAGGCGGGGCGGTGCACGGTGGCGCGGCTGTTGGCCTTGGTGAGCACGAGGAGCTTCTTCTCGTGCGCCTTGGCGCGGACGGGGGCGGAGAGCCGGCCGAAGGCCTCGCTGACCGGGTGGTGGTCGCTGTCGTGGCTCAGCGGGTCGGCGCGCAGGATGCCGAGGCCGGTGCCGGCGACGGCCTTGAGGACCTCTTCGCCCTCGTGCTCGACGAGGTCGTACTCGCGGTAGCCGAGGAAGGTGAAGTGGTCGTCGGCCAGCCAGCGCATGAGCTCCCAGGCCTCGCCGACCTCCTGCTCGGGCAGGTGGGCCGGGGGCTGCTCGGCGAGCTCGTCGGCGAGGCGCAGCGCGGAGTCGCGCATCTTGGACCAGTCCTCGACGACCTCGCGGACGTCGCCGAGGATGCGGCGCAGGTTGGTCTCGATGGAGCGGAGGTCGGCGCGGTCGGTCTCGCGGTCGATCTCGATGTGCATCCAGGACTCGACGACGGCGTCGGCGGGCCACTCGGCGCCGGCGGCCTGGCTGCGCGAGCAGGCGTCGATGTCGAGGATCTCCAGCAGCTTGCCGGTGATGTCGCGGCGGACGGCGAGCTGGGGGTGGACGACGAGGTGGATGCCGCGGTCGAGGCGGGTCAGCTCGTTGGTGACCGAGTCCACGAGGAAGGGCATGTCGTCGGTGACGACCTCGACCACGGTGTGGCCGCAGCTCCAGCCGTTCTCCTCGACGGTCGGGGTGTGCACCCGGACCTCCGCCGTCCCCTGCGGGCGCTTGAGGCCCAGCCGGTAGTGGGAGGCGGCCGCGCCGTAGACGTCGACCGGGTCGCGGTCGACCAGGTCCTCGGGCGCGGTGTGGAGGTAGTAGTGGTGCAGGTACGCGGCCAGAGCACCGTTGCTCAGACCCTCCCCTGGCGCCGCTCCCCCCACCTGGCTGTTCTCAGCGGCTGCTGCTGCCTTGGTGAGCAGTTCGGCCTTGGCTGCGTCCAGCTTGGTCTGCATGACTGTTTGGCTCCTGTCGCGCGCCGTTGCGTGACTCGGTGATGGCTGGGTGTGCACCGCCGGGTCTGTCCGCAATGCTCCCGCATCCCGGGGGCGAAAACCGCTCGTGCCACGCATGAGAAGCCCTGCACCTGGGTACGACAGCTCGTTTGGCCAGCGGGGGAAGGCCCGGCGACGCCAGTCAGCCTAACCTGATGAAACGAAGGTGTCAGGGGACACGGAGGAGCAATCCTGCAGGATGCCGACGCCCTACTGGACACCTTGTCCAAACCGGCGGGTCACTTCGCGTCAGCCCCTGTCAGCTGTTTCCGTCCCGTCACCCCAGGTGCGTCCGGCTGTCACCGACGGGCGCCCCGAAGGCCTCCTCGACCGCGCGGACGGACGTCCATCGGAGCAGGTCGGCGGCGGCGCCGGCGCGGTCGACGGTGCCGCCCGGCCCGCCGTTGACGCGGAGGCCGGCGGCGGCGAACCGCAGCCGGTCGACGGCCTGCGCGGTCGCGTACCGGTCCCGGGCGAGCACCGAGCCGGTCGGTGCCTGCGGGGCGTCGGTGCACACCCGGTGCAAGGCGGCTTCCCAGTCCGCGTCCTCGTACACCCGGACGGCCAGGACCGGGCCGGGGCAGTCCGTCCGGAAGATTTCGCCGCGGCCGTCGGCGCAGTCCAGCACGGTCGGGCGGACGAACCAGCCGATGGCGTCGTCGTACTGGCCGCCGGCCGCGAGCTCCGTGCCCGGGTCGCGTCCGGCCCGCTCGATCGCGGCGCGGGTCCGCTCGTAGGCCGGTCCGTCGATCAGCGCGCCCATGGCGGTGCCGAGGTCGGTGACGTCGCCGACGGCCAGTGCGTCGACCTCGGCGAGGAGGTCGGCGCGGATCCGCCGCCAGAGGGTGCGCGGCAGGTGGGCGCGGCCGAGCGCGGAGCGGCCCTGCCCCTGGTGGGCGAAGGCGCCGTGGACCAGCGCGGTGCGCAGCAGGTCCGGGTCGGCCGACGGGTGGGCGAGCAGGAAGCCCTTGCCACCGGTATCGCCGGTGATCCTCGGCCGGTTGCGGTAGCGGTCGAGGTGCGCGGCGATCTCCGTCCACAGGCCGTGGAAGGCCGCGGCGGTGCCGGTGAAGTGCAGTCCGGCGAGGGCGGGGCTGGCGAGGGCGACCTGCGAGGCCGCCCGGCCGTCGCCGGTGACCAGGTTGACCACGCCGGGCGGCAGTCCGGCCGCCTCCAGCAGCCGCATGAGGTGGTGGGCGGCGAAGGTCTGGGCTGGCGCGGGCTTCCAGACCACGGTGTTGCCCATCAGGGCGGGGGCGGTGGCCGCGTACCCGGCGGCGGCGGTGGAGTCGAACCGGGTGAGCACGTAGGCGAAGCCGTCCAGCGGCCGGTGGTCGGCGCGCCGCCACGTCCCGGGCGGCGAGGCGGGCTGTTCGGCGAGGATCCGCCGGGCGGTGTGCACCCCGGACCGCCAGAGGTCGGCGAGGGCGCAGACGGCGTCGAGTTCGGCCTGCAGGGCGGTCTTGGACTGGCCGAGCACGGTGGCCGCGGCGAGGGTCTCCCGCCAGGGGCCGGCCAGCAGGTCGGCGGCGCGCAGGAGGACGGCGGCCCGCTCGTCGAAGGGCAGGGCCCGCCAGTCCGGGGCGGCGGCGAGCGCGGCGTCCACGGCGAGCCGGGCGTCCTCGTGGGTGGCGCTGCCGAGCACGCCGAGCCGGGCGGCGCGGTGGTGCGGCTGGACGACGTCGATCCGCTCGCCGCCGCCGAACCGCAGCTCGCCGGCGATCGTCATCGGCAGCGGCAGGGGTTCGGCGGCGAGTTCGTCCAGCCGGCGTTCCAGCCGCTCCCGTTCGGCACTGCCAGGGGCGTGGCCGCGCACCGGCTCGCCGAGGGGGACGGGGACCCGGGTGACGGCGTCCAGGGGCATGCGGGGCTCCGCTCGTTCCGGTGACGGCTGCCCCACCAGGTTGACCGCAGCCGCCCGGATCCGGGCCCGCCGACACGCCTGCCCCCGGCCGCACCCGCCGAGCCCGGCCGGCCGCGATCACCGGCGGCGCCGCCCCGGGTCGGCCGGGTCGGCCGGTCAGCCGGCCAGTTCCTCGGCCACCGCGACGGCCTCGGCGAGGGAGTCCACCACCGGCACGCCGACGCCCTCCAGCTTCTCCCGGGTGTGCGAGCCGCCGGTGTACAGCACCGCGTGGATCCCCGACTCCAAGGCGGCCTGCGCGTCGTCCACGGCGTCGCCGATCAGCACCGTGCGGGCGGGCTCCAGGCCCGGGCCGAGCGCGGTGAGGTGGGCGGCCAGGAAGCCGGCCTTGCGGCCGCCGGAGGCGCCGGTGCGGCCGTCCACCCTCAGGAACCGGTCGGTCAGCCCGAAGGCGTCCACCACGGGCACCAGCCGCTCGTGCTCGTACATCGACAGCAGCGACTGGCTGCGGCCGGGCCGGGCCAGCCAGCCGTTCAGCAGGTCCGGAACGCCCGTGGTGAGGCCGCAGTCCGGGCTGAGCTCGCGGTAGCGGTCGTGGAACGCGTCGTCCAGCGCCTCCCACTCGGCCTGGCTGGGCACCCGGCCGAGCAGCCGCTGGTAGAAGCGCGGGATCGGGATCTCGTAGAGCTCGCGGTACTCCTGCAGGGTGAGCGGGTTCAGCCCGACGGTCGCGAAAGCGGCGTTGCTGGCGCCCAGCACGGCCTCCATGTCGTGGAAGAGCGTGCCGTTCCAGTCCCAGACGATGTGCGTGCGCATCCCAGGAACGCTACCTGCCGACGCCGACGGTCAGGCCAGCAGGCCCGGGATCTCCTGGGTGGCGAACCAGAGCAGCTCGTGGTCCTCGGCGCCGTCGACGGTGAACTGGGCGTCCTCGTCGCCCTTGTCGGCCGCCTCGACCGCGTCGGCCGCGGCCGCCACGTCGGCGACCACGTCCGCGTCCGCGACGTCCGCGTGCACCGCGGCGGCCTTGGCCAGCGGCACCGGGCCGTGCAGCACCACCCGGCCGAGCGAGGCCTGGTCCTGGTACTCGTCGCCGGCGAACGCGCCGACCGCGGAGTCCGCGACCTCCACCGCGACGACGACCCGCCGGCGCGGCGCCGCCGGGTCGGCCGCCAGCAGCCGCACGGAGGCGTGCGCGGCACGGTTCAGCGCCGCGTACTCCAGCTCCTCGATGTCGTCGCTGACGTACCACTCGCGCAGCGCGGGGGTGACGGCGTAGGCCGCGACCTGCTCCAGGACGCCGCCGGGGTGCGCGGCCGCCAGGCCGGTCAACGTGGTGGGCACGTACACGCGCATCGCTGGCACTCCGCTCCTGGGTGGTGTCCTGGGTCGTGCGGACCGTCGGGCCGCGACCGCCGCGCCCCCAAGGATACGGGCCCGGTGATCACCGTACGGCCCGGACGGCGGAGACCGTGCGCACCGGCGGGTCAACGCGGCGCGCCGAGCGCCCCCAGGGTGGTGCGCAGCGCCGAGTCCAGCACCTCGGGCCGGCGGGCCGGGTCCATCATGTTGGGGCCCATCACGGCCAGGTCGGCCAGGGTCGGGGCGAGCAGCTGCACCCGGGTGCCGGAGGAGCGCAGCAGCCGCGCCTCGCGCATCATCTGCCGGGTGACGGTGCGCCGGTAGCGGCTGACCAGCTGGGCGAGCATGCCGCGCGGCCGGTCCCGGGCCCGCCACTCGCGCAGTGCGGCGACCGCGCCCCGGCCGGGCTCGGCGCGCCCCTCCGGGTGCAGCCGCAGGGCCATCGGCGCGAGCACGTAGATCTCGTCCAGGCCGCGTCCGACCATCAGGTCCGCGTTGGTCGCCGACCAGCAGCCGCCGTCGACGTAGGGACCGCCGGCCACCTCGACCGGCGCGAACCAGCCGGGGATCGCGCAGGACGCCATCACCGCGTCGGCCATCGGTGCGGGCGGCGCCCCGGCGTCGCCGAAGACCACCCGGCGGCCGCTGCGGTAGTCCACCGCGACCACCCGCAGCGGCGAGCCGTCCGGCCAGCCGTCCCCGCCGGGCAGCGCGCGCACCAGGTCGCCGACCGGTGCCACCGAGCCGCGGCCGGGCGGGACGACGGCGGAGACCATGGTGAGGAAGGGGTACTCGCGCGGGTGCCGGACGGCGTCCCGGAGCAGGCCGGGCGAGCCGATGCCGGGTGCGGGCCGCAGCGGCAGCGCGCCGCCGGCCGCCGTGTCGTAGTCGAACGCGACGCCGGCCAGCGGGCCGGTGGTGATCGGCAGCCCGTGCTGGTGGTCGCGGAGCTCGCCCGGCCGGACGCCGACCGCGAGCAGCGCGCCGAGAATGGCCCCGGCCGAGGTCCCGAGGACGACGTCCGCCGAGCCGGGCCGCCAGCCGGTGGCCTCCTCGACCGCGCACAGCGCCCCGACCGTCCAGGCCGCGCCGAGCATGCCGCCGCCGCCGAGCACCAGCCCGCGCCGGGGTCCGCCCGCCCGTTGCGCCGCGGCCGGTCCGCCGCCGGTGGTCACCTCGGTCGCCATGCCGCCTCCCTGGGCTCGTCCGCCTGCCGATCCTCCGCCCTACCGGCCGGTAGGTCCGGCCGCCCGGCCGCCGTGCACCGAGGTTTTCACCTGCCCCGGCCGTACTCCTTCGTGCACCTCCGGGCCTTCCCGCACGTCAACCGGCCGCACGCCGGACCGCTCCGACCGGCCCGGCAGCACGGGCCGCCTCACCCGGATAGGTGACACCGCGGCGGTCCCCCGGCCGTCGGCGGCGGGTCCTTCAGCGGCGCCGCGGACGGTCGATAGCAACAGCAGCAGACCCCGCCGGAACCAGACCGACAGGAGGCCGGCCGATGGCCGAGCACCGCGCCACCGCCCCCGTCCACGCCGCACGGCACGCCGCGGACCCTGCGGCGCTGCCGCTGGTCCGGCCGCTGGTGCACGGGCCGGGACGGGTGCAGCCGCGCCGGCCCGTCCGCCACCCGCACCCGGGCCGGCACGCGGCCGCCGGGCACGCCGGCACCCCGGACGCCGCCCAGCGCCCGGGTGCCGGGGAACCGCGCCCGCCGCGCCGTCCGCGGTCGCAGTGCGCCCCCTCCCGCGGTGCCGGGCAGGGCGATCTGGCGGTCCGCTTCGCGCACCGGCTGGTCGAGGTGCTGACCGGGGTCCGCCCGGTGGGCCAGCTGCAGCGGCACACCACGCTGCAGGGCTACCAGCAGCTCGCCGTGCTCGTCCGGACGGGACCGCTGCGCCCGCGCGGGCGTGCCCCGCAGCCCCGGCTGGGCCGGGTGTACGACTCGGCGCCCGCGCCGGACGCGCTGGAGGTCTGCGTCCGGGTGGAGTTCGGGCCGCGCCACCACATGGTGGCCTTCCGGCTGGAGCGGCACCGGCGGACCGAGCAGTGGCAGTGCGCGGCGGTGGAGGCCCGCTGAGCACGGCCGCCCCGGGAACGCCGCAGGGCGCCGCCCCCGGCTCGGGGTGCGGCGCCCTGCGGGCGGTCTCGCTGCGGTTCAGCCCTTGCGGCGCCGGCCGCGGCCGGCGGCCTTGGCGGCGCGGCGGCGCTCGGCGCGGGTCATCCCGTCGCCCTCGTCGGCCCCGGCGTCGTCGAAGTCGCCCTCGATGACGGTCTCGTCGCCGTCGACGGTCGGCGCGGTGTAGTGCAGCCGCTGGCGGGCCGGGGCCTCCAGGCCCTTGGCCTTGATCTCCGGGCGGGCGTCGGTCTTCTCCAGGACGACGGCGTCCTCGGCGACCGGGACCTCCTCGACCTGCTGCTCGACCTGGACCTCCAGGTTGAACAGGTAGCCGACGGACTCCTCCTTGATGCCCTCCATCATGGCGGAGAACATGTCGTAGCCCTCGCGCTGGTACTCGACCAGCGGGTCGCGCTGGGCGTAGGCGCGCAGCGCGATGCCCTCCTGGAGGTAGTCCATCTCGTAGAGGTGCTCGCGCCAGCGGCGGTCCAGCACGGACAGCACCACGCGGCGCTCCAGCTCGCGCATGATCTGCTCGCCGAGCTGGTCCTCGCGGCGGCCGTAGGCGGCCTGGATGTCCTCCTGGATCGACTGGGTGAGGAACTCGGGGGTCAGCCCGGCGGTGCCGCCGGCCTCCTCCTCCAGCTCCTCCAGGTCGAGGCCGACCGGGTACAGCTGCTTGAGGGCCGTCCAGAGCTTCTCGAGGTCCCAGTCGTCCTCGAAGCCCTCGCCGGTGGCGGCGGTGACGTACGCCTCCACGGTGTCGTCCATGAAGTGGCCGACCTGCTCCTGCAGGTCCTCGCCCTCCAGGACGCGGCGGCGCTCGCCGTAGATGACCTCGCGCTGGCGGTTGAGGACCTCGTCGTACTTGAGGACGTTCTTGCGGATCTCGAAGTTCTGCTGCTCGACCTGGGTCTGCGCGGAGGCGATGGCGCGGGTGACCATCTTCGACTCGATCGGCACGTCCTCGGGCACGTTCGCCATCGACAGGACGCGCTCGACCATGCCGGCCTTGAACAGGCGCATCAGGTCGTCGCCGAGCGACAGGTAGAAACGGGACTCGCCCGGGTCGCCCTGGCGGCCGGAGCGGCCGCGCAGCTGGTTGTCGATCCGGCGGGACTCGTGGCGCTCGGTGCCCAGCACGTACAGGCCGCCGAGCTCCTGGACCTCCTCCTGCTCGGCCTTGACGGCCTCCTTGGCCTTGTCCAGGGCGCTCGGGAAGGCGGCCTCGTACTCCTCCGGGGTGTCCTCCGGGGTGATGCCGCGCTGGGCGAGGTCGGCGGCGGCCAGGTGCTCGGCGTTGCCGCCGAGCATGATGTCGGTGCCGCGGCCGGCCATGTTGGTGGCGACGGTGACGGCGCCCTTGCGGCCGGCCTGCGCGACGATCTGCGCCTCGCGCTCGTGGTGCTTGGCGTTCAGCACCTCGTGCGGGATGCCGCGCTTGCGCAGCTCCTGGGAGAGGTACTCGGACTTCTCGACCGAGACGGTGCCGACCAGGACGGGCTGGCCCTTCTCGTGCTTCTCGGCGATGTCCTCGACCACCGCGGCGAACTTCGCCGGCTCCGACTTGTAGATCAGGTCGGGCTGGTCGATGCGGCGCGGCGTCTTGTTGGTGGGGATCGGCACCACGCCGAGCTTGTAGATCTGGTGGAACTCGGCGGCCTCGGTGGTGCCGGTACCGGTCATGCCGGAGAGCTTGTCGTAGAGGCGGAAGAAGTTCTGCAGGGTGATGGTGGCCAGCGTCTGGTTCTCGTTCTGGACCTCCACCCCCTCCTTGGCCTCGATCGCCTGGTGCATGCCCTCGTTGTAGCGGCGGCCGGCCAGGATGCGGCCGGTGTGCTCGTCGACGATCATGACCTCGCCGTTGATGACGACGTAGTCCTTGTCGACCTTGTAGAGCTCCTTGGCCTTGATGGCGTTGTTGAGGAAGCCGACCAGCGGGGTGTTCACCGACTCGTAGAGGTTGTCGATGCCGAGGTAGTCCTCGACCCGGCCGACGCCCTCCTCCAGGATGCCGACGGTGCGCTTCTTCTCGTCGACCTCGTAGTCGCGGTCGCGCTTGAGGCGCTGCACCAGCTTGGCGAAGTCGTTGTACCACTTGGTGGCCTGGTCGGCCGGGCCGGAGATGATCAGCGGGGTGCGGGCCTCGTCGATCAGGATCGAGTCGACCTCGTCGACGATCGCGAAGTTGTGGCCGCGCTGGACGAGCTCGTCCTGCGCCCAGGCCATGTTGTCGCGGAGGTAGTCGAAGCCGAACTCGTTGTTGGTGCCGTACGTGATGTCCATCCCGTACTGGCGCTTGCGCTCGGCCGGCGACATGTTCGCCAGGATCACGCCGACCTCGAGGCCGAGGAAGCGGTGCACCCGGCCCATCCACTCCGAGTCGCGCTCGGCGAGGTAGTCGTTGACGGTGATCAGGTGGACGCCCTTGCCGGTGAGCGCGTTGAGGTACGCGGGCAGGGTGCCGACGAGGGTCTTGCCCTCGCCGGTGCGCATCTCGGCGACGAAGCCGAAGTGCAGCGCGGCGCCGCCCATGATCTGCACGTCGTAGTGGCGCTGGCCGAGCACGCGCTTGGCCGCCTCGCGGACGGTCGCGAAGGCCTCGGGCATGATGTCGTCCAGGCTCTCGCCCTCGGCGATGCGGGCCTTGTACTCGTCGGTCAGCGCACGCAGCTCGTCGTCGGTGAGGTTGACGAAGTCCTCTTCGATCGAGTTGACCTGGGCGGCAATCCGCTGCAGCTTGCGAAGGATCTTTCCTTCGCCTGCGCGCAGGATCTTGTCGAAGACGGACACGTGAGCGGGCTCCTTGCCTGGATCGGCTCTGGACGACAGTCGGCGAGACCTACCCCACCGTACGGGCCATCGTATGCGAGGAGGACAAGCCGCCGGGAGGTCCGTCAGCACGGTATTCCTGTGTCACCCGCAGGGGCAAAGCGCTGTGAAGCACCGGGCCCGGGGCAAATCGGTCACCGCGTCTCCTCACCACGACAACCTCCGGCGGGCCCGGCGGGTTCCCGGCGCCCGTCCGGTTGTCGGTGGCAGGGCCTACGCTGCCCGGCATGACCGTTGTGCTCTCCGCCGACCAGGCCCGCCGGATCGCCCTTCGCGCCCAGGGGCTGCTGGGCGCCCCGGACCGCCGCGCCGGGGTGCGCGGGGTGCTGCGGCACCTGGGCGCCGTCCAGCTGGACACCATCTCGGTGCTGGCCAGGTCGCACGAGCTGGTCCCCTACGCCCGGCTCGGCGCGGTGGGGCGCCCCGCGGTGGAGGGCGCCTACTGGGGCTCGGAGACGACCTTCGAGTACTGGTCCCACGCGGCCTGCATCCTGCCGATGGAGGAGTGGCCGCTGTTCGCCTTCCGCCGCCGCGCCTACCGGGCGCGCGGCAACCTCTGGGGCCACCCGGTCTCCCCGGAGACGTACCGGTCGGTGCTGGACCGGCTGCGCGCCGAGGGGCCGCTGACCTCGACGGGCCTGGGCGGCGCGAAGCGCACCGCGGAGTGGTGGGACTGGTCCGACACCAAGATCGCGGTGGAGCGGGCGCTCGCCTTCGGCGACGTGGTGTGCACCGAGCGGCGCGGCTGGAAGCGGGTCTACGAGGCGGCCGAGCGGGCCGTCCCGGCGGAGCTCTTCGAGACGGACCTCTCCGACGAGGAGTGCCTGCGGCGGCTGGTCGCGCAGGCGGGCACCGCGCTCGGGGTGGCCACCCGGGCGGACCTGATGGACCACCACCGCCTCAAGGGCGCCCAGGTCGACGCGGCGCTGGAGGCGTCCGGGCTGGTGCCGGTGCAGGTCGAGGGCTGGCCGGCGGCGGCCTGGGCCGATCCGGCGGCGCTGGCCTCCGAGCCGCGCGGGCGGCACCGCACCACGCTGCTGTCGCCGTTCGACTCGCTGATCTGGGACCGCGCCCGCACCGAGCGGATCTTCGGCATGTCGCACCGGCTGGAGGCGTACACGCCCAAGCACAAGCGGGTGCACGGCTACTTCGCGATGCCGCTGCTGGCCGGCGGCCGGCTGGTCGGCCGGGTGGACCCGGCGCGCGAGGGCCGCACCCTGGTGGCCCGTCAGGTCTCCCTGGCGGGGCCCGCGTACGTGGCGCCGCTCGCCGAGGCGCTGCGCGAGGCGGCGTCCTGGGTGGGCTGCGACACCGTCCGGGTGGAGCTGCTGGCGGACGAGCGGATGCGCCCGGCCCTGGAGGCGCTGCTGTGAGGCCGGCGGCCGGCGGTCAGCCTATTTCGAGGATCTTCTCGCGCATCGCGTAGACCACGGCCTCCATCCGGGAGTGCAGCTGCAGCTTCTCCAGGATGTTGCGGACGTGGTTCTTCACGGTGTTCTCGCTGATGAACAGCTCCTTGGCGATCTCCCGGTTGTTCATCCCGGTCGCCACCAGCTTGAGCACCTCCAGCTCCCGGTCGGTGAGCCGCGGGGCGGGCACCAACTCCCGGTCGTCGGAACGGCGTTGGATCATCGACTTGAACTCGGTGAGCAGCTTGGCCGCCATCGAGGGGCTGATCTGCGACTGGCCGTCGGCGACCGCGCGGATCGCGGTGGCCACCTCGTCGGTGGAGATCTCCTTGAGCAGGTAGCCGGTGGCGCCCGCCTTGATCGCCTCGTAGAGGTCGGCCTCCTCGTCGCTGATCGTCAGCATGATGATCTTGGCGCTGGGCACCACGTCCTTGATCGCGGTGCAGGCCTCGATGCCGCTGCGGCGGGGCATCCGAACGTCCATCAGGATGATGTCCGGCAGCAGGTCGGCGGCCTTGAGTACGGCCTCCGCACCGTCCCCCGCCTCGCCGATGACCCGGATGTCCTCCTCCTCGGCCAGCACGATCTCCAGGCCGCGGCGGAACAGCGCGTGGTCGTCGACCACCAGTACCCGGATCGGTTCGGCGCGGTGCCCTCCGTAGCCCGGCGGGCCGTCGGCCCCGCCGTCCGCGCCCGGACCGTGTGCACCACGGCCGATGGGCTCGCCCATCCGCTCCTCCCCCCGGTCGCCGGTCGATGTCGGCTCCATCATTCCATGACCGCAGGGGCGTTGATCACCCTCCGACATCGGACCGCCCAGCTGGGTGACCCCGGCGGCGCGGCCCGCCGGGGTCACCGGTCGATCGATCTGTCGTACGGCCGACGGGACGGGATCAGTCCTCGTCGAGCGCGTTGATCGCGCCGCCGGCGCCACCGCCGATCGCCGTCGCGTCCTCCTTCAGGTGGATGACGCCGTAGTGGTAGCCGTGCCGGCGGTACACCACGCTCGGCAGGCCGCTGTCCTTCTCCACGAACAGGAAGAAGTCGTGGCCGACGAGTTCCATCTCGTACAGCGCCTGGTCCAGCGACATCGGTGCTGCAGGGTGCGTCTTCTCGCGGACGACGAGCGGTCCGTCGCCCTCCACCTCCAGCGATCCCATCATGGTCTTGCGGGCCGACCCGTTGACCGGGCCCTCGGTCTGCTCCGTCGCGGGCAGGTTGGCCAGCGCGGCCGTCGCGGCGGCGACGCTGACGGGGGTGCGGCCGTTGCCGCCCTTGTGCACCCGGCGGCGGTCCGCGGACTTGCGCAGCTGCGCGTCGAGCTTCGCCGAAGCCAGGTCGAGCGCCGCGTACGGGTCGCTCGCGGCGGCCTCGGCCCGGATCACCGGTCCCCGGGTACGGAGCGTGATCTCCACCCGCTCGGACCGGTCCGCCTGACGCGGGTTGTGCTCCTTGGACACCTCGACGTCGAGGCTGATCACCTTGCCGTCGAACTTCTGGACCTTCTCCAGCTTCTCGGCCACGTGCTCGCGGAACCTCTTGGGCACCTCGGTCTTGCGGCCCTTGACGACGATGTCCACGCAGAACTCCGATCCCTTGTGCTGTTGCCGATCCGGAACGCACCCGGATCGGGCTGAGACCCAGCCGGACCAGCAGGTCCACCACCAGCCCCCCACCTCCGCCGGGAGCGGCGAACCCGACCGGCCCTCACCTCACTTCCTCCCCACCAGGAGCGCTTGAAACCCCCTGTGTGCCTTATGGAACACCTCGCTCGGGGTTTCCGCCTCCCCAGTCGAACACCGTGGCGACACCGGGCTGGCCGTACAGCTGTCACCCTCTGTTTACCTTCCATGGAGTGAAACAGGGGTTAACGGCTGGACAACACGCACCGGGCCGCCCACCGTATGGCCCAGTACCCGACCCGGCAAGAGTCCGTACGGCACTCCGCACCGGGCCGGATGTCCCGTTCGTGCACGTCGTCCGTGCCCCGCGCGCCCCGGGAGGCGCCCGTGACGCCGCCGTTCACCGCAGGCCTCCTCGGCACCGGTCTGCTCGACCTGCTGCTGCCCACCCGGTGCGCGGGCTGCGGCGGCGCCGGGGGCCAGCTCTGTCCGGCCTGCCGGGCGGAACTGACCTGCACCGGCGCCGGGCCGGTGGAGCGCCGGCCGGGCCCGAAGGGCCTGCCGCCGCTGTACGCCGCCGCCCCGTACGCCGGGCCGGTGCGGCATCTGCTGATCGCCCACAAGGAGCGCGGCGCCCTGCGGCTCGCCCGGCCGCTCGGAGCGGCGCTCGCCGCTGCCGTGCGCTCCGCGGCCGAGGCGGGCGCCCCGGGTGCGCCCGGCGCACTGCTGCTGGTACCGGTGCCCTCCGCGCGCCGCGCGGTCCGTGCCCGCGGGCACGACCCGATGCTGCGGCTCGCCCGCGCGGCCGCCCGCGAGCTGAGCCGGTCGGGCAGGCCGGCCCTGGCCGCGGCGGCGCTGCGGCACGTCCGGCCGGTGGCGGACCAGGCGGGGCTGTCCGCGGCCGAGCGCCACCGCAACCTGCACGGGGCGCTGGCGGTGCCGCCCCGCCGGGCCGCCCTGCTGTCCGGTCGGCGGCTGGTGCTGGTCGACGATCTGGTGACCACCGGGGCGAGCCTGGCCGAGGCCGCGCGGGCGCTGCGGGCGGGCGGCTGCCCGCCGTGCGCCGCCGCCGCGGTGGCGGCGACGCCCCGCCGGCTACCCGGGCGGGGTCAGCCCGGGTAGCCGAACGAGGCGGCCGGGTGCCCCTGCAGCGCGATCTCGCGCCACTGGTTGCCCTGCAGCCGGAAGATCCGGTGGTCGCTGGAGTACGCGATGACGGGCGGCACGCTCTCGCCGGCCCGGCTCTCCGACGCGGACACGGTGGTCATCGACTCGCCGCCCTGCAGCGGGGAGTCGGCGGCCTGCGAGCCGTCGGTGCCGACGTAGTTCAGCAGCTGCAGCTTGCCCTGCTCCTTGCCGAGCACCAGCAGCTGGTCGGTGTCCGCCCAGGACACCGAGGCGACGTCGGTCAGCAGCGGCGCGACCGGCCGCAGCCCGGTGACCCGCACCCGCGGCGAGCCGGCCGTGCCCTCGTGCACCACCAGGCCGATCTGCAGCGAGCGCCGGCCGGCGCCGTCCTTCAGCACCAGGGCGATCCGGGTGCCGTCGGAGGAGATCCGCGCGTCCTGGACGGTGCGGTCGGCGAGGCCGTCGACCTGGGCGGCGACGGACTTGCGTCCGCGCACCATGTACAGCTGCGGCGCGGCCGGGTCGCGGTCGACCACCCAGAGGTTCTGCCGGCCGTCCCAGCTGGGCGAGGCCAGGCCCTGGCCGGGCTGGATTCCGCGGCTGCTGACCACCGCGCCGCCGAGCTGGTCGCCGTCGCCGAAGCCGGTGACGAACAGCGAGCGGCCGTCGGCGCCGATCGCGGCGGCGCCGGAGCCGTCGCGGCGGACGGCGACCTCGCCGATCCTCGGCTGGCCCTGCTGCGCGGCCTGGCCGAGCGGCCCGGCGACCGGCCGGCCCGGCCCGTCGCCCTGGAGCAGCAGCACCTGCCCGGTGTCGAGCTGGTAGTACGGCGAGGCCCCGGCGGAGCCGGCCAGACGGCCGGGGGCGGAGTCGGCGGCCTCGGCGGCCGTCACCGAGCAGCCGCCCTTGCCGCCGGACAGGTCGACCCGGTCCAGCTGGGCCTTGCCCTGCTGGTCGGCGAGGGTGTGGAAGAGCTGGGTGGCCATCTGCTTGCAGGTGCTCTGCCGGCCGCCGAAGTCGGCGACGTCGACCCGCACCGCGGCGGCCCGGTTGTCGTTGACGGACACCGCGCCCTCGATGTGCACGCCCTCGAAGGCCGAGTAGACGGCCGGGGCGAGCCACTGCGAGGGGCCGGCCGCGAGCGCCTTGGCGGCGGCGGTCAGCGGGTCGGTGCGGCGGCGCAGGTAGATCGGGTCCGGCACCATCACGGGCGGCGTGGCACCGTCCGCCGAGGGGTCGGAGGAGACGTAGAAGTACCGGTGGACGGCCCGGTAGGAGTTGCGGAAGTTCGTCTGGTCGACGATCAGGCCGTCCGGCAGCCGGTCGATCCGCCACTCGCCCTTGTCCGGGCCCTCGGTCTCCTTCACGAAGGTGAACTGCTGCCGGTACGCCTCGTCGGTGACCACCCGGTAGGAGTGGTCCTCGTCGAGTTCGGCGACCTTGCTGCCGCTCACCGTGATGGTGGTGGTCTCCGCGGCGGCCACCGTCTGGTCGCGGTGCGGGGTGGCGGCGAGCACGGCGACGCCGGCCTGCGGGTTCCAGCGCTTGCCGGCCGAGGCGGTCAGGTACTTGAGCGCCGTCTCGTAGTCCTTGGCCTCGTCGGCGCCGGACGCGGCCAGGAAGCCGGCCAGCAGGTCTCGCGGGTCCTCGCCCTTGTGCGGCGGCACCGGGAAGACCCGGACCTGGAGGTTCTCCGCGCCGGAGCCCTGCGGGATCTCGACCCGCTCGGGCGGGCCGTCCGACGGCATCGCGGCGCAGCCCGCGGCGAGCAGCACCGCGAGGGCGGCGCAGACGGCCCTGGCGGAGCGCAGGTCAGCCCTCACGCTGGTCGTCGTCCTTCGCACGCTGCGGCCTCCGGGTGTCGGCGTTGTCCGGGCCTTCCTGGGGCGGGAGCGCCGGACGTCCGGGCCCGCGGTCGACGACGACCTGGGCCCCGGTGGCACCGTATCCCGCGGCCACGGTGCGGACGTCCGAGGGGTCGGCGACGGGGGCGGCCTGCGGTCGGCCCAGCCCGGGGCCGAGCGAGAGCACGCCGCCGAGGCCGCTGCCGAAGCCGGCCTGGCCGCCCTCGGGGGTCTCCGGACCGTCCTGGTCGGCGGCTTCGGTCGCGGTGACCGCGGTCGCGCCGCCGGGGCGGACGGCCCGCCGGTAGGGCGCGCCGGGCGAGGCGAGGCCGCGGTTGTGCCGGGAGTCCTCGGGCTCCAGCCGGAACGGCGCCCGGCTGATGTCGCCGCCGCGGGTGCGCGGCAGGGTGAGGCGGAAGTGCGAGCCGCCGCCCGGTTCGCCCCAGGCCTGCAGCCAGCCGCCGTGCAGGTGGGCGTCCTCGACGGCGATGGACAGGCCGAGGCCGGTGCCGCCGGTGGTGCGCACCCGGGACGGGTCTGCGCGCCAGAACCGGTGGAACACCCGGGAGGCCTCGCCGGGCTTGAGGCCGATGCCGTAGTCGCGGACGCCGACGGCGACCGCGCCCTCGCCGGTGCCGAGCCGGACGACGACGTCGCGGCCCTCACCGTGCTCCAGCGCGTTGACCACCAGGTTGCGCAGGATGCGCTCGATCCGGCGGGAGTCGACCTCGGCGACGACGGGCTTCTCGGCGCCGCGGACGATCACCGCGCTGCCCTTGGCCTGGGCGAGCGGGTCGGCCGCCTCGACCACCCGGGTCACGATCTCGCGCAGGTCGACCGGCTCGGCGTCCAGGATCGCGGCGCCGGCGTCGAAGCGGCTGATCTCCAGGAGGTCGGCGAGCAGCGACTCGAAGCGGTCCAGCTGGTCCTGCAGCAGTTCGGCGGAGCGGGCGGCCATCGGGTCGAGGTCGTCGCGGCTGTCGTAGATGAGGTCGGCGGCCATCCGCACGGTGGTGAGCGGGGTGCGCAGCTCGTGCGAGACGTCGGAGACGAAGCGGCGCTGGACCCGGGAGAGCTCCTCCAGCTGCCGGATCTGCGCTTGCAGGGCGTTGGCCATCCGGTTGAAGGACTCGCCGAGGCGGGCGATGTCGTCCGTGCCGGTGACCTTCATCCGCTCCTCCAGGTGGCCCGCGGCAAGCCTGGCGGAGATCCCTGCGGCCATCCGGACGGGCGTCACGACCTGGCGGACGACCAGCCAGGCGATGCCGCCGAGCAGGATGACCACGAAGACGCCGGCGGTCGCCAGGGTGCCGGTGACCAGGCCGAGGGTCTTGGTCTCCTGGCCGAAGGAGAAGACGTAGTAGAGCTGGTACGGGGTGCCGTCGGGGCCGGTGAACTGCTTGCCGATGACGAGCCCGGGCTCGTTGTACGAGGGGCTGCCGTCGTCGGTGGAGCGCTGGATCTCGGTGGTCTGCTGGTGCGGGGTGCCGGGCTCCGCGGCGACCTCGTCGCGCAGGTCCTGGCTGATCGAGTCCGGGACGATGTTGCCGGAGTACCAGGCGCCGCGCAGGGCGGCGCTGGGGGCGCTCTCCTGCTGGCCGGTGGAGGGCACCAGGGCGATCACCGAGTAGACGCCGGTGCCGCCGCTGGCGAGGTCGGAGACCTGCTTGATCAGCCAGGTGCCGACCTCGTCCCGCGAGGGGTCGCTGCCGGTGCTGCCGGCCTTGGCCTGCAGGTTGATGGCCTCGTTGATCTTGTCCTGCTCGATCTGGAAGCCGCCGAGCGCCTGGCCCTGGGCCGCGTGCTTCTTGGTGTCCAGCAGGCCGGTGCGCACCTGGGCGACCACGACCACGCCGAGCACCAGCACGACGACGACGGAGAGCAGCAGCGTGGCGGCGACCACGCGCAGCTGGATGGAGCGGCGGTACAGCGCCGTCAGGCGCCGCACCGGCCGCCGGAACTGACGGATCACCTGGGCGAAGAAGGCGGCCGGGCCGCGGCGGCGCCGCCGGCCCTCCGTGGTCGAACTCAGCACGCTTCCGCGCACAGCAGCCTCCCCGCCGGCATCGGTGCCCGACGGGGAGTCGTCAGCCTGGTACTGCACCACTTAGCTGGGCCCCGCCTTGTAGCCGACGCCACGCACGGTGACCACGATCTCCGGACGCTCCGGGTCCTTCTCGATCTTGGACCGCAGCCGCTGGACGTGCACGTTCACCAGCCGGGTGTCCGCGGCGTGCCGGTAGCCCCAGACCTGCTCCAGCAGCACCTCGCGGGTGAACACCTGCCAGGGCTTGCGGGCGAGCGCGACCAGCAGGTCGAACTCCAGCGGGGTCAGCGGGATGCCGCGGCCCTCGCGCTTGACCGAGTGGCCGGCCACGTCGATGACGAGGTCGCCGATGGTCAGCTGCTCGGGGGTGGGCTCCTCGGCGCGGCGCAGCCGCGCGCGCACCCGGGCCACCAGCTCCTTGGGCTTGAACGGCTTGGTGACGTAGTCGTCGGCGCCGGACTCCAGTCCGACCACGATGTCCACCGTGTCCGTCTTCGCCGTCAGCATCACGATCGGGATGCCGGACTCGGAGCGGATCTGGCGGCAGACGTCGATGCCGTCCCGGCCTGGCAGCATCAGGTCGAGCAGCACGAGGTCGGGCTTGGTCTCCCGGAACGCGGCTAGCGCCTTGTCCCCGTCGGCGACGAAAAACGGTTCAAAACCTTCACCACGCAGCACGATGCCGAGCATCTCGGCCAGTGCGGTGTCGTCATCGACGACGAGAACGCGTCCCTTCATGACTCCATCTTCTCATTACCCGATTGTGACCTGCCCCACAGCCCGGTCCGGGGCCCTCCCCGGGTGCTCCCGCGGCCCGGCGGGGCACCGCCGGACGGCGGGCCGGGGCCGTGCGCACCGACCGTTGTCGATCAGCAACGGGATACCCCTGGGGCCGTTGCCGCCACCATGGCACGATGGGCGGCGCAGCAGCGGAATCCGGCCGTACGCCGTACCCGGTCCGACCGACCCGGACGTCCGGGCCCGGGGCCACGAAGCCCGCGGACCGTAGGACAAGGAGCCTTGATGACCGACACCCCGGGCTGGGCATCGCCCGGTTCGCCCGAACCGCCCCGTGACGACGTCCGGCCGCCGGCCGGTCCACCGTCCGGCGCCGTCGGCGACGCCGCGGGCGGTCCCGGTCCGTACGGCGGAGCGTACGGCAGCATTCCCCACCAGGGCCAGAGCGGTGACGCACCCGGTCCGGGCCACTACGGCGCCGCTCCCGGCGGCCCGGGCCCGTACGGCGGCGCACCGGGCCCCTACGGCGGCGGCCCGGGCCAGTACGGCGGCTGGGGCGCCCCGCTGAGCCCCAAGCCCGGCGTCGTCCCGCTGCGTCCGCTCGGCGTCGGCGAGATCCTCGACGGCGCGGTCACCACGGTGCGCAGGCACTGGCGCACCGCCCTCGGCCTCTCGCTCGGGCTGGCCGCCCTGCAGCAGCTGCTGTCGGCCCTCGGCCAGTTCTGGGCCTACGAGCAGCCCGGCGACCTCACCGAGGTCGTGGCGCTGCTCGCCCCGGTGCCGCTGGAGGTGCTGGTCGGCGTCGTCGCGATCGGCATGCTGACCATGGTGGTGAGCAAGGCCGTGCTGGGGCAGCCGGTGACCCTGCGGGAGGCCTGGCAGACCGCCCGGCCGCGGCTCGCGGCACTGACCGGCCTCACCCTGCTGACCGGGCTGATCGCCGCCGCACCGTTCGTCCCGGGCTTCGCACTGCTGGTGGCGGGGATCGTCGACGACGTCAACGAACCGCTGCTCGGGCTCGGCCTGATCCTGCTGCTGGCGGCCCTGCCGCTGGCGCTCTGGCTGACGATCGGGCTCAGCCTCGCCGCGCCCGCGCTCGTCCTGGAGCGGCAGGGCGTGCTCGCCGCGATGTCCCGCTCCCGGCGGCTGGTGCGCGGCTCGTGGTGGCGGCTCTTCGGCATCAACGTGCTCACCCGGGTGCTGATGTTCATCGCCTCCAGCATGATCCTCACGCCGTTCTCGATCGCCGCGATGCTGGTCTCCGGCGACTTCGTCGGCAACGCCGACAACCCGATGTCGGTCGCGCTGCCGCCGCTCGGCCTGCTGATCGTCGCGATCGGCGGCACCATCGTCGCGACCTTCACCATCCCGCTCGGCGCGGCCGTCAACGTGCTGCTCTACATCGACCAGCGGATCCGCCGCGAGGCCCTGGACATCGAGCTGGCCCGCGCCGCCGGCCTGCCCGAGTACGGCTCGGCGGGCTGGTCCGGGCAGCCGACTCCCCCCGGGGTCTGAGCCGATGCCGTACTGGGGGGTGGGGGGCGCGCCCGTGCGCGTCCTCGCGGACGGCGCTCCGGTCACCGTGCCGCGCGGGCCGGCCCGGGACGCCGCCCGCGACGAGCTGCTGAACCCGGCCTACCACCGGCACGACCCGAGCCTGGTGCAGCGCGCCGAGGCCTGGCTGGACGAGCAGATCGGCCGGCTGTTCGGGAAGGTCGGCGAGTCCGTGGCGGGCAGCGGGACCGGCGTCGTGCTGGCCCTGCTGCTGGTCGCCGTCGTGGTCGCCGCCGTCTGGTGGCGGCTCGGCGCGCCGCGCCGCGAGGCCCGCACCGGCGCGGCACTGTTCGCGCACCGCGGCCCGCGCACCGCCGACCTGCAGCGCGCCGAGGCGGCCGCCCGCGCCGCCGCCGGGGACTGGCCGCAGGCCGTCCGCGAGCAGATGCGCGCCCTGGTCCGGGCCCTGGAGGAGCGGACGGTGCTCGACGTCCGGCCCGGCCGGACGGCCGCCGAGGCCGCCGCCGAGGCCGGCCGCGGCCTGGGGGACCCGGCCGCGGCCCTCGCCGCCGCCGCCCGCACCTTCGACGACATCGTGTACGGCGAGCGCACCGCCGACCGGACCGCCTACGAGGGCCTGCTCGCGCTCGACCGCGCCCTCGGTGCGGCCCGCCCGGTGCTCGTCCCGACCGGCGGAGCCGCCGCATGACCACCGCACCGCCCGCACCTGCCCCGGCCGACCCGGCCGCGCCCACCGCCGGAGCACCGGGCGACGCCGCCGCCTCGGCCCCGGCGACCAGCCTCGCCGTGCCGGTCCGCCGGCGCTGGCGCCGCGCCCGCTGGTACCTGCTGGCCGCCGTCCTGCTGGTCCTGGTCGGCCTGCTCGTCGGCGGCCTCGGCGGCGCCAGCACCTGGCCGCCGCTCGACCCGCGCTCCCCCGACCCGAACGGCGCCCGGGCCCTCGTCCGCCTGCTGGAGCGGCAGGGGGTCGACGTCCGCACCGCCTCCGGCGAGTCCGAACTGGCCGCCGCGCTCGCCGCCCCCGACACCACCGTGGTGCTGCCCGACCCGTACCTGCTCGACCCCGCCGCCGTCGACCGGCTGGCCGCCGCCCGCGGCCCCGGCGGCCGGCTCGTCCTGCTCGCCCCGGACGACGCCCAGCTGACCGCCCTCGCGCCCGGCGTCCGCACCGCACCCGCCACCGACGGGCTGCCCGACTACACCGCCGAGCAGTCCACCGCACCCGCCTGCGGGCTCCCCGAGGCGACCCGGGCCGGCAGCGCCGAACTCGGCGGCCTGCTGTACCTCCCGGGCCCGGACGACACCGCCTGCTACCCGCGCCACGGCCGGCCCACCGTCGTTCTGCACACCGACCCGACCGGCCGGCAGACCGCCGTCCTCGGCACCGACCGGCCGCTCACCAACCGGCACCTCGCCTCGGACGGCAACGCCTCGCTCGCCCTCGGCCTGCTCGGCTCCCGCCCGCACCTGGTCTGGTACCTCCCCGACTACACCGGCACCGGCGTCCCGGCCACCGCCGACCGCCGCAGCCTCCTCGACCACGTCCCGGACGGCTGGCGCTGGGCCGGCCTGCAACTGGCCCTCGCCGCCGCCCTCACCGCCGCCTGGCGGGCCCGCAGGCTCGGCCCGGTGGTCTCCGAGGAGCTGCCGGTCGTGGTCCGCGCCGCGGAGACCACCGAGGGCCGCGCCCGCCTCTACCGCAGGGCGAACGCCCGCGGCCACGCCGCCGACGCGCTGCGCCGCGCCGCCCGGCACCGGCTCGCCCCCGTGCTCGGCGTCCCGGTCGCCGCCGGAGAGCCCGACCCGGCCGCCCTCTGCGCGGCCGCCGCCGGCCGCCTCGGCCGCCCGTCCGCCGACCTGCAGGCACTGCTGTACGGCGGGCCGCCCACCGACGACGCCGCACTGCTGCGGCTCTCCGACGACCTCGACGCCCTGGAAAGGCAGGTACGACAGCCGTGACCGAGCAGCCCGCTGCCAGCACGACCCTCACCAAGACCGGCGCGCCCGCCGACGCCGCACCCGGCCCCGCCGAGGTCGACGCCCGCACCGCGCTCACCGCGCTGCGCGACGAGATCGGCAAGGCCGTGGTCGGCCAGGACGCCGCCGTCACCGGCCTGGTCGTCGCCCTGCTCTGCGGCGGCCACGTGCTGCTGGAGGGCGTCCCCGGCGTCGCCAAGACCCTGCTGGTCCGCACCCTCTCCACCGCGCTCAGCCTGGAGACCAAGCGCATCCAGTTCACCCCCGACCTGATGCCCGGCGACGTCACCGGCTCCCTCGTCTACGACGCCCGCACCGCCGAGTTCTCCTTCCAGCCCGGCCCGGTCTTCACCAACCTGCTGCTCGCCGACGAGATCAACCGCACCCCGCCGAAGACCCAGGCATCGCTGCTGGAGGCCATGGAGGAACGCCAGGTCACCGTCGACGGCGAGCCCCGCCCGCTGCCCGAGCCCTTCCTCGTCGCCGCCACCCAGAACCCGGTCGAGTACGAGGGCACCTACCCGCTGCCCGAGGCCCAGCTCGACCGCTTCCTGCTCAAGCTGGTCCTGCCGCTGCCCAACCGCGAGCAGGAGTACCAGGTGCTCGCCCGGCACGCGGCCGGCTTCGACCCGCGCGACCTGGCCGCCGCCGGCGTACGCCCGGTCGCCGGCCCGGCCCACCTCGCCGCGGCCCGCCAGGAGATCGCCAAGGTCACCGTCGCCCCCGAGGTTCTCGCCTACATCGTCGACCTGTGCCGGGCCACCCGGCAGTCCCCGTCGCTGTCGATCGGCGTCTCCCCGCGCGGCGCCACCGCCCTGCTCGGCACCTCCCGCGCCTGGGCCTGGCTGGCCGGCCGCGACTACGTCACCCCCGACGACGTCAAGGCGCTCGCCCTGCCGACCCTGCGGCACCGCATCCAGCTGCGCGCCGAGGCCGAGATGGAGGGCACCACCGCCGACTCGGTGATCCAGGCCGTGCTGTCCCAGACGCCCGCCCCGCGCTGACCGGCCCGACCCGCCGGCCTCGGCCAGCCCGCACCCCAGCACACCCCGAGGAGTCCCGCCCATGGCCCTGACCGGCCGCACCGCCCTGCTCGCCGCGCTCGGCGCGCTCGCCGTCGGCCTGGTCGCCCCCTCCTGGGCGGGCATCGGCACCGTCACCCTGCTGCTCCTGCTGGCCGTTGCCGCCGACCTGGTGCTCGCCGCGCCCGTCCGCTCCCTGCAGCTGACCCGCGACGGCGACACCCGGGTCCGGACCGGCGAGAGTGCCGAGGTCCGGCTCTCCGTCACCAATCCCTCGGGCAGGCCGCTGCGTGCCCTCGTCAGGGACGCCTGGGCACCGTCCGCCTGGCACCCCGGCACCTCCTGGGCGAACTCCCGACACACCGTCACCGTCCCGCCCGGCGAGCGGCGCCGGCTCACCACCGTCCTCGGCCCGACCCGGCGCGGCGACCACCGGGCCCACCGGGTGACGGTCCGTTCGCTCGGCCCGCTCGGCCTGGCCGGCCGCCAGGGCGCCCACCAGGTGCCGTGGACGGTCCGCGCCCTGCCGCCGTTCGCCAGCCGCAAGCACCTGCCCTCCCGGCTCGCCCGGCTGCGCGAACTCGACGGCCGCACCTCCGTCCTGACCCGCGGCCAGGGCACCGAGTTCGACTCGCTGCGCGAGTACCTGCCCGGCGACGACGTCCGCTCCATCGACTGGCGGGCCAGCGCCCGCCGCAACACCGTCGCCGTCCGCACCTGGCGCCCCGAGCGCGACCGGCACATCCTGATCGTCCTCGACACCGGCCGCGGCTCCGCCGGACGCGTCGGTGACGCCCCCCGCCTGGACGCCGCGCTCGACGCCGCACTGCTGCTCACCGCCCTCGCCACCAAGGCCGGCGACCGGGTCGACCTGCTCGCCCACGACCGGGTCCGCCGCGCCGCCGTGGTCGGCCGCTCCGCCGCCGAGGTGCTGCCCGCCTTCACCGACGCGATGACCACCCTGGAGCCCGCGCTCGTCGAGACCGACCTGCGCGCACTCACCGCCGCCGCGCTGCGGATGTCCCCGCACCGCTCGCTGATCGTCCTGCTGACCGGACTCGACGCGGGCGCCACCGAGGACGGACTGCTCCCCCAGCTGCCCCTGCTGACCAAGCGCCACGAGGTCGTACTGGCCTCCGTCGCCGACCCCCGGCTGGACGAACTGGCCACGGCCCGCGGCACCCTGGACGCCGTCTACGGCGCGGCCGCCGCAGAGCAGACCCGGGCCGACCGCCGCCGCACCGCCGAGGGCCTCAACCGGCACGGCGTCACCGTCCTGGACGCACCGCCCGCGGCCCTGCCCCCGGCCCTCGCCGACACCTACCTCGCCCTCAAGGCCGCCGGCCGGCTCTGACCGCCACCCCGCAGCCGCTCGGCGAGCGTCACGTCCCCGCCCAGCTCGGCCCTCCGCGAACTCCGGCGCATAGCCGGCCGTCAGCAGCGCGTCGCGCGCCCGCAGCACCATCCCCGGCGCAGTCCCGAACGGCCGCTCTCCATGCAACCGACGTGCCGTCGGTGCTGTGCCATTCGCCCTGCAGGCCGAGGAACTTACCCTGCTGTCCGCCCTGGCCACGGTCATCCGGCACCCCGCCCTCGGCGGTACGACGCTCCAGGAGCAGTACGAGCAGCTGGAACGGATCGCAGAACTCCGGCCCCTCCTGGCTGACACATCGCGCCTGGCCCGGAAATGCGAGAAGCCCCGCCCGGTGTCCCCGGGCGGGGC
>NZ_BAAALD010000015.1:15801-111837 GCF_039528095.1 Kitasatospora arboriphila | reverse complement strand
GCACCATCCTCGGTGCGGTCAACTTCATCACCACCATCATCTGCATGCGCGCCCCGCGGCCGGCGCCGCGCCGACACCGGCGGAGCGGGCGACACCGCGGGAGCCCGCGGCGGGCCGGGCGGCCGCTCCGGGGTCTCCCAGCCGTACGTCCACGGCGCCTTCCACTGTTCGTCCATCCCGGTCTCCCGTCCGCGCGGCGGGCCGCCCCGCGGGTCGCGGCGGGGGCCGCCGTGCCCAACGAGCCGGCCCGCCGGCGCGGAACGGCACCGGGCGGCGGACACGGTGGTGCGGTGCGGGTGCGCGCCCCCGGGCCCCGGACGATGCTGGGGGGCATGAACAGCAACAGCACCACCGAGCCCCTGGTCGAGGTCGCCGAGTTCCGCACCGACAGCCGCTACCGGCTGGTGCACTTCAAGGGCAGCGGCTGGAAGCCGCTCGCCCCCGAGGAGTTCGAGCCCGAGGTCAAGCACGCCTTCCCCGAGCTCGACCCGCACGACCCCGTCCTGGTGCACTGGGTCGACCGTCCGTGGGAGTGGCCCGCCTGGCACCCGGGCGAGGCCTGACCGGCCGTCGGCGGGTCAGAGCGGACGGCCGAGCAGCCGCCCGGCCTCCGCCAGCACCCCCGACAGGTAGTCGGCGGCGGCTCCGCCGACCGCGAGCCCGGCGGCCTGCCCGGACCACAGGTTGACCAGATCCGACCTGCCCCGGGCGGCCGCCTCGGCGCGCAGCGGCAGCATCAGCGCGTTCTGCACCGGATAGGGCGGGACGGTCTCCTCGTGGGCGGCCATCTCACGGACGAAGCGGTTGGCGATGCCGCGCGCCGTCCGGCCGGAGAACAGCCGGGTGAGCACGGTCGTCCGGGCCTCCGGCGAGAGCAGGGCGCGGCGGTGCACCTCGCTCGCCGCGGACTCGGCGCAGGCCAGGAAGCCGGTGCCGATCTGCACCGCGTCCGCACCGAGCAGCAGGGCGGCGGCCAGGCCGCGCCCGTCGGTGATCCCGCCCGCCGCCACCACCGGCACCCGCACCGCGTCCACCACCTGCGGCACCAGCGAGAAGGTGCCGACCAGCGACTCGCGCACCGGCGCCAGGAAGGCGCAGCGGTGCCCGCCGGCGTCGCTGCCCGAGGCGACCACCACGTCGGCACCGGCCCGCTCCAGCGCCTCGGCCTCGGCGACGGTGGTCGCGGTGCCGATCAGCGGGATGCCGCGGCGCCGCGCCCCGGCCACCAGCCGCTCCGGCGGCAGGCCCATCACCAGGCTGATCACCGGCGGAGCCGCCTCCAGCAGGGCGTCGACCTGCTCGTCGAAGTCCGGCCGGCGCAGTTCGGTGGACGGGTCGGGCAGCCCCAGTTCGGCGTAGTACGGGTGCAGCCGCTCGACGTCCTCCGCGGTGGCGCGGGTCTCGCCCTCGCCCGGCTGCGGCACCCAGAGGTTGACCGCGAACGGCCGGGAGGTCGCGGCGCGGAGGTCCTTCACCAGCTGCGTCAGCGCGTCCGGCTGCAGGTGGTGGGCCCCGAACGAGCCGAGTCCGCCGGCCTCGGAGACGGCGGCGGCCAGGGCCACCGACGACGCTCCTCCGCCGAACGGGCCCTGCACCACCGGGTGCTCCAGGCCCACCAGCTCGCAGAACCGGCCCACGGCGCGTGTGTTCATGACGATGCGCTCCCTCGCTGTCGACGTTCCCGCCATGCTAGACGACCGGTCAACTATTCGTGGTGACCGCCCCGGAACCGGCCGTGTCGGAGGCGGGCCCTACCGTGTCCGTCCATGGGACTCTCGATCACCGTCGGCCTGCTCGACGACCTCGACCGCCACGACCCGGAGGGCGCCACCCACCACGCCCGTGAACTCGCCGTGCTCGCCGACGCGCTGCAGGCCAAGGGCATCGACTGGCGGGAGCCCGCGCCCGCGGGCACCGGCCGCGCCGGCCACAGCGGCGGCTTCCCCTACGCACACCTGCACCACCTGCGGCGGGCGTTCGTGCTGCGCCGCCACGGCGCCGTCACCCCCGCCGCCGACACCGACCCGGACCAGTACGACTGCGACCGCGGCGAGGTCGAGGAGGAGGCGCTGATGTTCTCCTCGCACCTGCTCTGCCACTCGGACTGCGCCGGCTACTACGTGCCCGCCGACTTCGACGACCCGGTGTTCCTGCCGGAGGAGGCCGCGGTCGCGGGTGGTGGGATGGTCGGCTCCGCCGCGCAGCTGCTCGCCGAACTCCGGCGCCTGGCACCGGCGATCGGCATCTGCCCGGAGACCGCGGCCGCCACCGCCGACCCCGTCGTGGCGGCCGACGACCCGTACGAGGCGGAGAAGTCCGCCTGGCACGTACTGCACGGCGCCTGCCGGGAGAGCCTGGCCACCGGCCGCGCGATCGTCTTCCACTGAGGCCCGCCCGTCGCCGCGCCCGCCCACCCGCCCACCCGCCCGGTCGCGGGGCCGTGGCGGGCGGCCGGTGGCGGCCGTCGGAGTGACACTCCGTCGAGTCGTGACGGGGTGTCGTCAATCGGATGCCTAGCGTGACGGGCATGACTGTAGATCGTTCCCTCGCCGCCCCGGGCGGGCCGGGTCTCGCCGGGGCGCCCCGGCGAGGCGGGCTCGCGGCGCTCTTCGTCCTGGTCCTGGCCCTGCTCACGGTCGCCGCGTCGATCACACCGGCCGCGGCCGCGCGCCGGGCGGGCGGCACCGTGTCCGTGCAGTTCGAGAACAAGAGCGACCGCGACCTCACGGGTTTCGCCATCAACGTGCCCGAGGGGTGCCTCATCCCCTTCGCACCGGCCACGATCGCGGCCGGAACCACCGCGACCTGGACGGTGGGGCCCTGCCAGTCCGCGTACGGCACCAGGGGGACGATCGACTACACCGTGCAGGGGGAGAACGGCGCGACCACCCGGATCGGCTGGGACGTGCCCTTCACGGGGCCCAACTCGTACACCGAGTCCGCGCCCACCGGGTACGTGATCGGCCACACCGGCGGCACCGACCCGCAGACCCCCGTCCACTGGACCTTCGACTGCAACTCCAAGACCTGTGACGGCATCCCCGACGCGTGGAAGCTGAACGGCGTCACCCTCGACCCGGGCGACGGCAGCGCCGCCAAGTTCATCGACCTGCCGGCGATGGGCGCCGACGTCAACCGGCCCGACGTCTTCGTCCAGCTCGACTGGATGGCCGGCACCGCACACAGCCACGCGATCGACCCCGCCGCGATCAAGAAGGTCGTGGACGCCTTCAAGAACGCGCCGTACAACAAGCGGGGGCAGACCGGCACCGGCATCAACCTGCACATCGACGCCGGGCCCAACAGCATCATGAACTTCGCCACCAACACCACCTGGGGCACCCTCAGCCGGGCCAAGCAGCTCACCGAGACGACCAACCTCGGCACCAAGGTCAACGGCCTCTACCAGTGGGACGCCTTCACCGCGCTGAAGAACGCCACGGGCGGCTTCCGCAGCACCGCGCGGGGGCCGATCTTCCACTACGCGATCTCCGCCCACAACCTGGAGAGCGGCTCCCGCTCCAGCGGGATCTCCGCCGGCACACCCGGCAGCGACCTCATCGTCAGCCTGGGCAGCTTCACCAACAGCGTCGGCACCGTCGACGAGCAGGCCGGCACGCTGATGCACGAGCTCGGCCACAATCTCGGCCTGCGGCACAGCGGCAACTCGGACATCCCGAACCACGAGCCGCAGTACTTCAGCGTGATGAACTACAGCTACCAGTTCGGCCTGACCGTGGGGACGACCAAGGGCCTCCTCGACTACTCGCGGCAGAACCTGTCGCTGAACGAGACCGCCCTGGACGAGCGGGTCTACCCGCCGACCAACCCGCTCTACGACGTCAGCCACTTCTGCCCCGGCATCGACGGGACGGTCGGCAAGTTCGTCACCATCCAGTCGAGCAAGGCCGCCGTGGACTGGAACTGCGACGGCCGGATCTCCGACACCGAGGTCGGCGTCGACGTCAACGGCGACGGCAGCCAGACCGCCCTCGCCGGGCACGACGACTGGAACGCCCTCGTCCTGCGCGGCGGTGCGGTCGGCCACTCCGGCGCGGATTCGGCCGGCGTCCCGGCCCCGACGCTGGAGAACGAGGCGACCCCCGAGGACGAGGCGATGGACCTCCCCGTGGACGTCACCCCGCCGGTCACCACCGCCCGGACGAGCGCGCACCCGCACAAGGACGGCGGCCACCAGGGCGAAGGCGGCCACAAGGGCGAGGTGCGGGTCGTCCTCACCGCCACCGACGACCTCTCCGGCGTCGCCATGACCGAGTACAACCTCGACAGCAGGGGCTGGCAGACCTACACCGGCCCGATCGTGGTGACCGGCGAGGGCAAGCACCGGCTGCTCTACCGGTCCGTCGACCACGCGCAGAACCAGGAGACGGACAAGTACCTCGTCCTGCGGGTCGACCGGAACTCCGAGTGGCACCAGGAACCGACCGCCGAGCACTGAGCACTGAGCGCACGTACGGACGCCCCGGACCGGGACCTCCCGGTCCGGGGCGCCGGCATGCCGCGGGCGGAGTAGTTGACCGACCGTATACTCGCCGCATGGGACGGAGCAGCACGGCACAGGAGCGACTGCTCGACGCCGCCGGCGACCTGCTGCACACCCACGGCTACTCGGCCCTCGGCGTCGCCGAGATCTGCGCCCGGGCCGAGGTCAAGAAGGGCAGCTTCTACCACTTCTTCGCCTCCAAGCAGACGCTGACCCTCGCCGCCGTCGACGCACACTGGACGCAGCAGCGGCAGGTCTGGCAGACCCTGCTGGGCACCCCCGGACGGCCTCCGCTGGAACGCCTGCGGCACCTGCTGGACGCCCAGGCGGCGGCGCAGCGGGCCGACAAGGCCGGCGGCGGCAGCGTCCGCGGCTGCCTGCTCGGCAACCTCGCCCTCGAACTCAGCGGCCGCGAGCCGGAGATCCAGACCCGGCTCGCCGAGATCTTCGACGAGCAGGCAGCCCTGGTGCAGGGCGTCCTCGCCGAAGCGGCCGCCACCGCGCCGGTCGCCGCCGACACCGGGACGGCCCGCGCGGTCGTGGCCCAGCTGGAGGGTGCGGTGCTGTTCGCCAAGCTCGCCGACGACCCGGCCCGGCTCGACGGCCTCTGGCCCGCCGTGCAGCGCCTCGTCCGGTCCGACTGAGCGGGGCCCCTCCGGCTCCGACTGAGCGGCGCCCCTCCGGCTCCGACTGAGCGGGGCCCTCTCCGGCTTTCGCCCGGACATGCCGTGCGCGGTCCGGCCGGGCCGTAGGCTCGACCGATGGGGACCCGGCAGGTGGACGCATCGCAGTGGCAGCAGGCCTGGACGGACGGCGGACGACGCGCCGTCCACATCGGCGACGTCGCCGACTTCAACGCCCAGTTCGTCCCGCAGAGCCCGGCCGCCCGCCGGCAGGCCCACCACTACTCCTGCCTCGCCGCCTTCTACACCCCCGACCCGGCCGCGCTGCTGCTGCCCGGCGAACCCGACGCGGAGTGGACGGCCTGGCTGGCACGGGAGTTGGCCTGGGGCCCGGTCGAGCTGCACACCGGACTCGCCGACGAGCACGGCACCGTCCGCGGCACGCTCGCCGTCCGCCCGGCCCTGTGCGAGGGCATCGAGCGGCTCGGCCTGCCCGTCCGCCCCTGGGGCCGCACCGCCGGGCCGGGCCTGGAGGCCGTCCACCACTACGAGTCCAAGGCCGCCTCGCACGAGCTCTTCGCCCGCACCGCGGCCGGGCACCCGGGTGTCCTGGTGCCCCGTCAGCGACCGGCCCGCTCGGCCCGGCGGGCCTCCCGGCTGCTCGCCGCCCTGGCCCGCCGCGGCGAGACCGCCGTCCTCAAGGCCCACCACGGCGTCGGCGGGTACGGCACCGCCGTCGTCACCCCGCGGGACACCACCGCGGCAGGCGGCGCCCGGGCGCTGCTTCGCGGCCTCGCCGCCGAGGGCGTCCTGCCGCCCGGCGGCAGACTGCTGGTGGAGGAGTACGTCCCCGGGCGGGGCCGGCTGCGGAACCTCACCTTCGACGCGGTGATCGCCGACGACGGCACCGTGCACCCGGTCGGCACCGCCGTGATGCACGTCGACGGCACCAGCTACCGGGGCGCCACCGCCGGCCCCGGCGCGGTGCCTCCGCGGGCGGCCGGCACCGCGGAGGCGTTCGGCCTCGCCGTCGGCGCCGAACTCGCCCGGGCGGGCCACCGCGGCTGGTACGACGTCGACTTCGTCACCGACCCGGCCGGTCGGCTCGCCCCGACCGAGGCCAACCTGCGGCTCACCGGCCCCGCCGTCGCCTTCGTGCTCGCGGCCCGCCTCGACGCGGTGCACGGCCCGGGCCACCGGGTCCGCACCCTGGACATGCTGCCGCTCGGCGCCCGGCTGCCGCAGCAGGCGCTGCTCGCGCACCTGTCCCAACTCGCGGAGCGCTGCGAGCGGTTCGGCGTGCGCCTGCTGCCGACGATTCCCACCGCGAGCTGGGAGGAACTGCCGACCGCGGGCGTGGCCCTGGCCGCCCGTGCCCCCGACACGGTGACGGCCCTGGACGCACTGGACGCGGCGGAGGCGGTCGTCCGGGCGGCCTGCGAGGCCCTCGCCGACCCCTTCGACGCCGTCGCCCCCGACGTGCCCGGCGTGCCCGGCGTCAGCGCCCGTCCTGCGAGGGGCCGCGCCGCCCGGTGACCGTCCGCGCGGCCGCCGACCCCTGCGCAAACATGAACGATCCCACGATCGCCGCGGCGACGATCAGCGTGACGTTGAACGTGTAGACCATGAACGCCTGCCGTCCCCAGTCGGTCGGGTTCGTCAGCCGGTACATGTTGTCCTGCGGCCACCAGGCGGCGAGCAGCCAGACGATCGCGAGATGGGTGAACCGGGTGAGCACCGGCCCCCGGCCGAGCCGCGCGACCGCGGGGTGCCCGAAGAGGAGGAACGCCGTTCCCAGGGCGAAGCCCAGCCACTCCGCCCCGTACAGCACCGAGAACGCGAGGGTGTAGCTCCCGGGCACCGCCGAGAGGTCGGTGGAGCCCGGCCAGAGGGTGGAGGTGAGGGACGCACTGCCGAAGAAGGCGAAGACCAGGACCAGCACCACCAGGCACCCCCGGGTGAAACCGTCGGCCTCGGCCCGGCCGCCACCGCCCTTGACGGAGCCCGAGGTCTTGCCCGAGGCCTTGCCCGCGCCGTCGGCGTGGCCGCGCGGCGCGGGCAGCGGCAGCGCCGCTCGGTCCAGCTTCCCGGCGCGGGTGCGCGGCAGCGCCGGGACGGGGACGACGGCCTCCGGCACGAGCTGCTTCGGCAGCCGCTCGGCGAGGTACTCCCGGACGGCGGAGGCCTCCGGCCGGGTGCCCTCCGCCGCGACCACGTAGGCCACCAACGGCCGCCTCGCGGAACCCTGTTCGGGACCGAGGACGGTCACCGCGCACTCCCGCACCTCCGGGTGGCCGCGCAGCACCGCCTCCGCCTCGGCCGCGTTCGCGGTGCCCGCCCCGGAGTCCCGGCCGACGTACTCCAGCAGCCCGTCGGCGCGCCGCCGCGCCAGATCGCCGGTGCGGTACGCGCGGTCGTCGATCCCGGGCAGGAAGGCGAAGCGGGACCCGGTCAGGTCGGGCAGACGCGGGTAGCCGCGGCCGACGCCCGGCCCGGTGAGGCAGATCTCGCCGATGTCGCCGTCCGGGACGGGCCGGTCGTCCGGGCCGATCAGGTGCACGCCGTTGCCGGGGAACGGCCGGCCGATCAGGGAGATCCGCTCGGGCTGCTCGACGTCCCCGCCGAGGTCCGCCGGATCGAAGTACGTGCTGTCGACGCCCGCCTCGGCGACGCCGTACACGTTGATCACCCGGACGCCGGGGCCGAGGTAGCGCTGCATCCTCAACTGCTCGTCCAGGTACCACTTCTCGGCGCCCACCGTGAGCAGCCGCAGCGCGCCGAGCTCCAGGCCGCGCGGCTGCAGGTGGTCGAGCAGTCGGCGCGCGGTGTGGACGTTGGTCTCCATCACGGTGATCCGCTCGTCGACCACCAGCCGGTGCAGCTCGGAGAGTTCGGCGGTGCGGTCGAGCGTGAAGTTGCGCTTGGCCATCACCAGGGTGCCGCCGGTGCACAGGGCGCGGATCCAGTCCGCGGTGAAGACGTCGAACTCCAGGGTGGCGGTCTGCAGGAAGCGGTCCGCCGGGGTCAGCCCGTACACCTCGCGCCAACCCCGGTGCGAGTGCAGCAGATTGCGGTGCTCGACCAGGGCGCCCTTGGGCAGCCCGGTGGAGCCGGAGGTGTAGAAGACGCAGGCCGGGTCGCCGGACGTCAGCCCGACGGCGAGCGGCCCGTCGTCCTCGGACGCCGCCGCGGCCGCCGAGGTGTCCAGGCAGAGCAGCGCACCCTCGCCGGAGTCGGCGAGCCGCACCCGGTGCACCTCCTCGGTCACCACCACGGCCGGAGCCGCGTCCGCCAGCACGTGCCGGATCGTCCGGTCCGGTCCGGTCGGCTCCAACGGCACGTACGCGGCACCGGTCTTGAGCACCGCCAGCAGTGCCGTGATCAGTTCGGTGCTGCGGCCGAGCGCGACCGCGGCGAAGCCGCCCGGGCCGAGCCCGAGACCGGCCAGGTGCCGGGCCAGCCGGTTCGCCCGCCGGTCCAACTCCCCGTAGGTGAGCCGGACCTCACCGCAGACCACGGCCGATGCGTCCGGTGCGCGCACCGCCTGCTCCTCGAACAGGCCGTGCACGGTCTGCGCCTCCCCCTGCATGGTCCAACCCCTCCCTCGTCGGCGGTACCGCCCTGAGCCTGCCCGCCCCCACTGACAGTGTGCAGCCAGTACGCCTGGGTGACCGGCCGGGAGTATCGGGTAGTTGCGGGTCCGTCACCGGATCGGGACGTGCCGCGGACCTGCGTCGGCTACCGGTGGGTGCCGGCGGGCGACCGGTGACCGGCCGACGGGCGACCGGGCGCCTGTGGACGGGTGACCGGTGGAGGACCGACGGGCGACCGATGGGTGACCGATGCGCCGCCAACTCCCGCCGCCTACGGTGGAGTCCACCGGCAGCCGCCACCGGCGGACCGGACACCGCACCCGAGGGGGACCACCATGACCGCCTACGCCATCGCCCGGATGCGCGCCATCGACTTCGGCCCGGACATCGTCGAGTACCTGCGCCGGATCGACGCCACCCTGGAGCCCTACGGCGGCCGCTTCGTCGTCCACGGCGGCGCCTACCGGGTGCTGGAGGGGGAGTGGTCGGGCGACACCATCGTCATCGCCTTCCCGGACGGCGAGCGCGCCCACGCCTGGTACGACTCGCCCGTCTACCGGGAGATCATCGCCCTGCGCACCGACCACTCCACCGCCGACCTGATCATCGTCGAGGGGGTGGGGGAGGGCTACCGCGGTGAGGACGCGCTGGCCAAGCTGCTGCCCGCCCACGAGGGCGACGGCGGAGCCTGACCGGCCGTCCGATCGAAACGGACTGACTGACCATCAGATCTTGGCGGCGGCGTGTATGCGCGGTGCGCACGCCCGCCGCGAAGAATTAACCTCCTCGGTCTACTCGCGTAAACCCTGGGAGCAGCAAGCTTGTTGAGCGCCCGGAACCAGTCCGTCCGGGTGCTCTTCGCGCTTCCCCCATCCCTGGAGTCACGCATGCGCTCGATACGCCCGCTGCGCCGCACCGCCGCCGCGCTCGGCGCCGCCGCCCTCGCCGCCACCGCGCTGATGACCAGTGCCGGCACCGCCGAGGCCGCACTGCCCACCCCCGTCTCCACCAGCACCGCGAAGACCTACCTGGCGAGCCTCACGGTGGCCGCCGAGTCCCACGAGTCCACCTACGACCGCACCCTCTTCCCCCACTGGATCACCATCTCCGGCACCTGCAACACCCGTGAGACCGTGCTGAAGAGGGACGGCGTCGGCGTCACCACCGACTCCGCCTGCGCCGCCACCGGCGGCACCTGGACCTCCGCCTACGACAACGTGGTGACCACCAGCGCGTCCAGCTTCGACATCGACCACCTGGTGCCGCTCGCCGAGGCCTGGCGCTCCGGCGCCTGGGCCTGGACGACCGCCCAGCGCCAGAACCTCGCCAACGACCTCACCCGCCCGCAGCTGATCGCCGTCTCCGCGAGCTCCAACCGCTCCAAGGGCGACCAGGACCCGTCGACCTGGCTGCCGCAGGCCTCCTACCGCTGCACCTACGTCCGCGCCTGGGTGCAGGTGAAGTACTACTACGGCCTGTCCGTCGACAGCGCCGAGAAGTCGGCCCTCACCTCGGTGCTCAACGGCTGCTGAGCCGTTCCCGTCCCCTCCGTGCCCGGAGAAGGCGGACGCCCGGACGCTCCCTCGGGGTGGGAGCGCCCGGGCGTCCGGACGGAGCCGTGGCCTCAGGCCGGCAGCTGCGCCTCGATCGCGGCGACCAGCTCGTCCGCCTCGGGCTCGGTGCGCGGACGGAACCGGCCGACCACCGTGCCGTCCGCGGACAGCAGGAACTTCTCGAAGTTCCACTGCACGTCGCCGGCCGTGCCCTCGGCGTCCGCCACCTCGGTCAGCCGGGCGAACAGCGGGTGCCGCTCCTCGCCGTTCACGTCGATCTTCTCGAACAGCGGGAAGGACACCCCGTAGGTGGTCGAGCAGAAGGTCTGGATCTCCTCGGCGCTGCCCGGCTCCTGCCCGAGGAACTGGTTGCAGGGGAAGCCGAGCACCGTGAAGCCGCGGTCGGCGTAGCGCTGCTGCAGCCGCTCCAGCCCGGCGTACTGCGGGGTCAGACCGCACTTCGAGGCGACGTTGACCAGCAGCAGCGCCTTGCCCTTGTGGTCGGCGAGCGAGGTCGGCTCACCGGCGAGGGTGCGCAGGGGGATGTCGTACAGGCTCAACGGAGGGTCCCTTCGGGGCGTTGTCGTGCGGCTTGTCGTGTGGCTTCGGCACGCGGCTTCGGCACGCGGCGCACAGGATGCGCCACAGCGCACAACCCGGCGCGGACCCGATCTGTTCCCGCACCCGCCGGCGCGCCGCCCCGGCGACGCGCCCCCGCCACCCGAACGGCGGAGGGTGCTCGGACGGTCGCCCTACGTGTGCTGTGCTGACCGCCATGACCAACCCCGACGGCGTCGCCCACTACGAGGACCTGCGGGCCCTCTTCGTGAACTGCACCCTCAAACGCTCCCCGGAGCGCAGCCACACCCAGGGTCTGATCGACATCAGCCGCGGGATCATGGAACGGCAGGGCGTCACCACCGAACTGCTGCGCGCCGTCGACCACGACATCGCCACCGGTGTCTGGCCCGACATGACCGAGCACGGCTGGGAGACCGACCAGTGGCCGGTGATCTACTCCCAGGTGATGTCCGCCGACATCCTCGTGCTGTGCGGCCCGGTGTGGCTCGGCGACAACTCGTCGGTGATGAAGAAGGTGATCGAGCGGTTGTACGCCTGCTCGTCGCTGCTGAACGACCGGGGCCAGTACGCCTACTACGGGCGGGTCGGCGGCTGCCTGATCACCGGGAACGAGGACGGCGCCAAGCACTGCGCGATGAACGTCCTCTACAGCCTGCAGCACCTGGGCTACGTCGTCCCGCCGCAGGCCGACGCCGGCTGGGTCGGCGCGGCCGGCCCCGGCCCGTCGTACCTGGACGAGGGCTCCGGCGGGCCGGAGAACGACTTCACCAACCGGAACACCACCTTCATGACCTGGAACCTGATGCACCTCGCCCGGATGCTCAAGGACGCCGGCGGCATCCCCGCCCACGGCAACCAGCGCTCCGAATGGGACGCCGGCTGCCGCTTCGACTTCGAGAACCCCGAACACAGGTGAGAGCGGCGCGGCCCACGACCTCGACCGGACCCTGGGCCGGCCGAGGCTAGGCGCCCGCGCGCCGGGGCAGTTTCCAGCCGGGGCGGGGAAAGTGGCAGGTGTAGCCGTTGGGGACCTTCTGCAGGTAGTCCTGGTGCTCGGGCTCGGCCTCCCAGAAGTCCCCGGCCGGGGTGACCTCGGTGACGACCTTGCCCGGCCACAGGCCCGAGGCGTCGACGTCGGCGATGGTGTCCTCGGCGACCTGCTTCTGCTCGTCGGTGAGGTAGAAGATCGCCGAGCGGTAGCCGGCACCGATGTCGTTGCCCTGGCGGTTCTTGGTCGACGGGTCGTGGACCTGGAAGAAGAACTCGAGCAGGGCCCGGAAGTCCGTCCGGGCGTCGTCGTAGAGCACCTCGATGGCCTCGGCGTGATTGCCGTGGTTGCGGTAGGTGGCGTTCGGGACCTCGCCGCCGGTGTAGCCCACGCGGGTGGACACCACCCCGGGCTGGTGGCGGAAGAGCTCCTCCATGCCCCAGAAGCAGCCCCCGGCGAGGACGGCCTTCTCGGTCGCCATGGTCTTCTCCCTCAGTGATGGACATCGGCTTGCGCTGGTGCTGACAACCAACGAGGCCACCGTATTCCTGCACACGCGCCGACCGGCCCTCGTCCGGGTTCCGCAAGGACGCAGAACCAGCCGGTTCAGGGCGTGATCGACGTTCCCGGGCGCAGGACGGCGTTGAGGGAGGTCGCCGTCGTCGCGTCGAACCCGGCACGGCACGCGAGTCCCAGGTGCTGCGCGACCTTGCGAATGTTGAGGTCGACCGCGCTCTCGGCCGGGGTGGTGAGTGCGTCGATCGCGGCGCGTGCCCGCAGTACGGCAGTGCTGACGTGGACGGCGCGGGTGATGGAGGCGGGCCACCAGCCGATCGACAACCCGAACCGGAGGACGATGCGCTCGCGGCGTCCTCGCCGTCCATGCCACTGGTCCCCACCGCGCCGACGGCCGGGCTCACCAGGTCGGCGGGCCGAGCACCGGCTCCGCCGTCGGCACCCTGAGCCGCCGCGGGAACATCCAGGCGCTCTCCTTGGATGCGCCCGTCGCCTGGGCGAGGCAGTTGCGACGTCCTCACGCCTCGGTGCGGCAGGGGCTGCACCACGAGGTGCGGCGGGGACTCCGACTGGCCGGCAGCCAGGGGCGGATGACCCGGCGGGTCTGCAGCTGGAACTCGTTCGGCTGTGCCGCCGTCACGGGCCGGCCGTGGTGGTGTCGGTGGGGGATGGCAGCATGACGGGCCGGGTTCCGGTTCTCGGGAGGAAGTCATGCGGCAGCGACTCAATCTGATCCTGCTCGGTGTGCGCGACGTCGCCGCCTCGGTCGCGTTCTACCGGGCGCTGGGGTGGCGGAGGTCCACGGCGGGATCGGACGAGTTCGCGCTGTTCGAACTGGGTGGGGTCGCGGTCGGGTTCCAGTCCCGGGCGGCCTTCGCGGCCGACGCCGGTCTGCCCGACCGGGAGCCGGGCGGATTCTCGGGCTTCGCCCTGGCGTACGTGGCCCGCAGCGCCGACGAGGTGTACCGGGTGATGGCCAAGGCCGCCGAGCTGGGCGCCACCGTCACCCGCCCGGCCGGCCCGAATCCCTGGGGACACAGCGGATACTTCACCGATCCGGACGGCCACCTGTTCGAGGTCCTCTACGAGGACGGCTGGATCTTCGACGAGCACGACGATCTGGTGCTCTGACTGCCGCCGAAACCGAACAGCTCCCAGGCCGGCCACCCCGACGGCTCCACCCCCGCCAGGGCGCTGCGCACCGCGTCCGCCCGTCTGATCCACCAGGCCCGTACGCGGGAGTCGGCGACGCCCCGGTGATCCGGCTCCACAACCCGAAGGAGGTCGGCGGCGGCCGGAAGCCCGTCAACTGACCGCGCCCCCGGGCGTTCGGGACCGTCCACGGACCCGGACGCCGGGCGGCGGCAGACCCGGGCGGCCGCCCCGGGGACGGTCTACCGGGGGAGTGGGCGCGGGCCACTCCGGTCGGGCCGGACAGCCTGCTCCGGCCGGGACGTGAGCGGGCGTCCGGCCACCGCGGCGGCCGCGAGCCTCCGCCGGTCCAGCCGGTCACCGTCGAAGAACTCGGGCAACAGCAGCGCCGCCACGGCCTCGGCCCCGGTGCCGTCGTCGAGGCGCAGGACGGGCACCTCGGTGGGCCGTTCCGCTGCGCCGCTGCCGAGACGGGTGAGGGTTTCGCGGCTTTCGAGTTGCAGCCACGTGCCCACCGAGGAAGGGCCTTCCACCGACAGGAGGCCGGCCTCGTACAGGCTGGTGACGAGGAGGTTCTCCACCCGGAGTGCGCCGGCGACGTACAGCACGCATTCGCTCTCGCACAGCAGGTTCTCCGCCGTGACGGTGCCGGTGACGCACAGCGTCGGGTAGTACCCCGAGTTGGAGAAGTGCAGGCTTCCCTCGACCGTCAGGTTGCCGTCGATGACATGGACGGCCTCCACGTCCTCGCGCTCGCCGACGTCGTCGATGCCGCAGCCGACGGCCACCCCACCGGGGACGACCACGTCGCCGTCGTGCACGAGGACGTGCGCCGGTTCCTCGCTGAACAGACCGTCGAACTCGAGGTCCGGCCCGCCGAGGAACGGATGGCGCTCCACCGCCTCCTCCCACGGGAGGCTCTCCCAAGCGGTCGTCAGTTGACGGAACAGCATCCCACTTCCCTCCAGCTCGCGGTCGCGAAAGACGAACCCTACTGACGCTTAATGCGTGTTGTCGTGGGGGCTGACAGGTCGTGGTTGTCGCGGTACACCCAGGTCATGAGGTACGCGCAGGGCGGCGGGCTGACTGCCGAGCGGAGGGCGTTTCGCGAGCAGATCCGCCTTGAAGCGGGCGAGCTGTTCGCGGCGGGCCGGGACAACGCCGAGGTAGCGAGGGACCTGCGGGTCCATGTGCGGTCGGTGCAGCGCTGGCGCCGCGAGTGGGTGACGCGGGGCGAGGCGGGCCTGGCGTCGAAGGGGCCGGCGTCGCTGCCCAAGCTCAGCGACGAGCTGTTCGTGAAGCTGGAGGCCGCGCTGGACTTGGGGGCGGTGGCGCACGGTTGGCCGGACCAGCGCTGGACCCTGGTACGGATCCAGACGCTGATCGGGCGGATGTTCGACAAGAGCTACACCGCACCGGGGGTGTGCCTGCTGTTGCATCGGCACGGCTGGTCGCCGCAGGTCCCGGCCCGGCGCGCGGTCCAGCGCGACGAGGAACTGGTTACGACGTGGGTGAAGGAGACGTGGCCGGCCGTGGAACGACCGCGGCGGCGCTCGGGGCCTGGACCGTCTTCGCCGACGAGGCCGGCTTCTCGATGACGCCGCACACCGCCCGTACCTGGTCCCGCAAGGGCTGCACACCTGTCATCCGGGTCAACGGCGGCAGCCGCCGCCATCTGTCCGCCGCAGTCCTGTGCTGCTACAAGCCCGGACAGCGGCCCCGTCTGATCTACCGCCACACCACCGACCGGCGAGCCGACCGGCGCAAGGGCTTCTCATGGAAGGACCTGCGCGACCTGCTGGCCGACGCCCACCAGCAACTGCACGGACCGATCGTGCTGGTCTGGGACAACGTCGGCCTGCACCCGAGCCGCGCGATCCGTACCTGGACCGAGGCCCGGGACTGGCTGACCGTCTTCCAACTGCCGCCCTACGCGCCGGACCTCAACCCCGTCGAGGGCGTCTGGTCCAGCCTGCGGCGCACCAACCTGGCCAACATAGCCTTCACCAACTACGACCACCTGGTCACCGCAGTCCGGCGAGGCCTGCGCCAGATCCAGTACCGGCCCACCATCATCACCGGCTGCCTCACCGGCACCCGCCTGGCCACCCACCCCAACTACATCATGCATTAAGCGTCAGGGGTCGCCGAGGCTGAAGTTCAGTGTGTCCATCAGCAGAGGCGGCAGGTTCCGGAGACGACGTGCGGGGCGCTGGACGAGGGCAGCCACTGCTGGCGTATGTCTGGGTTGGGACGGCACACTTCAGCGATGAATCCGAACTCGACCGAACCGACTCGGTGTGATCCGCCTCCAGTTAACTGCGACCTCTACCCCGATCTGGCTTCCGGCGGCGGTCTCGCTGCAGTTCTGCAGGAAACAGCTGCAGAGCTCGGCCTTTCGTTGGGCGACATTGACGTCGACGACCGGCGCCCGCTGACGTCGGCCCGGACGAACAGCGAGAACTTCACAACCTGGATCGACATGAGTGCCGTCGAACGGCGCTTCTTCTTCGGTGTGTGGATCAACGGCACGAAACGGGTCTGGGGCGCCACGGACGACGTGCGCGAGTTGGCCAGGGCCTGGGCGGCGTGGCGCAGCGGCATGACGGCTCGGGAAATCCAGGCCGCAGCACCGTTCGTGGAGGTCGCGGAGCTGGCGGAGGCGCATGAGCGCGGACCGGCCGAGGCCACCGCGCTGAGCTGGGAACTGCTCCTGGCGAAGCTCCGCCGGATCGGTGAGAGGTACGGTTACCCGAACGGCGGGGCACAGTTGGCAGCGGCCGAAGCCGCCTATGGCGAGCCGTTGTTGCGGCAGCTGTTCCCATTCACCAGCCACTTTCAGCTTCACTTCTCGACCTGCACCGGTTTTCCCTACTCGTGGGACGTGCCGTACATCGAGCCCTCGCCCGGTGGGCGGTACCGGATCCACGGGCCGGCGCGTGGCGTGTTCATCGGTGAGGCCAACACGGCGGAACAGGCCGTCCGCGCGGTGGTGCGGGGGCTGCCCGAAGGCTGCGGGCCGGCGGTGGCAGGGACCGCCGTGCCGGTGCAGCGGTAGACCGTTTGGAGGTCCACCGCTGGTGCAGGACGACGCAGACCATAAGGCCTGGTTTCCGGGCCGCGGTCCCGCGCGGGGTCGGGTTTGGCAGCACGGCCTGGGTCTACCGCGACGATCACCGCCTGTCAGCACCCCACGACATCAGGCATTAAGCGTCGGTAGCGGCACCCCGCCGGACCGCCGGCTCCGCTGCGCCGCTGCACGGACCGGGAGCAGTCCGTCGGCGCCGAGCTGTTCCGCGGGGGGTCATGCGCCCGGCAGACCACGGAGGATGTTGGGTGATCGCCTGACAGGTGAGGTACGGGTCGGATAGATCTGTGCGGGTGAATGACTCCACTCCCAGCGAGCCCACTCCCGAGGAGGGCGAGCGCACCTCCCGCGCCGAGAACGCGAAGAACCTGATCAAGAAGCACAAGGGGAAGTTCCTGGCCGTCGGCGGCGCCATCGCCACGGTGGCCGCAGCCGTCGTCGTCGCCGGTCTCGTCGGCGGCAGCGGCACCGGGGAGACCGAGGACGCCGGGGACACCGATGGCACCGAGGACCTCAGGGATTCCGAGTCGGCCGCCGACCTCGGAGACGCGGACCGTCCGAAGCGTAAGTCCCCTGTCGGGCACGACGTCGTGGCGGCCCTGGTGAAGCTCGCGGACGGTTGGCAGGCCAGTGAGGAGCGCAGGGCGGCGTACAAGGAAGCGACGGGGGAGGACCTTCCCGCTGACAGCACCTATCGCTCGGAGCATCGTCGGGGCGACTTCGGGGACGAGGAGGATCCCGGCGACGCCGTAGCCTGAGCACCTGGCGGAAGCCGACGCGGCCTCTCACTCCTGCGTGGTGCAGGCGGAGCCGCTGCAGAGCGTCCTTGCCGTTGCTGACCCGCGGCTTCCCGGTGTGGCCGGGGCACGGGTCAGGAGCTGCTGCCGCTGACGGCCGATTCAGGCTCCTGCCCGACGGGCGTGCGATAGGTTGCCGATCATGACCGACCTGGGACGCATCGCCTGGCCGCCCGAGCCGATCAGGACCGAGAGGCTCGTGCTGCGTGCGCCCGAGGGCCGGGACCGGGCGGCGTTCGTCGATCTGCTGGCGTCGCCGGAGGTGCACACCTACCTCGGGGGTGCCCGGCCGCGTGACGAGGTGGAGCGCGAGATGCGTGAGACGTCCGGGGTGCCCGAGGGGTGGCCCGGGAGTTTCGTCGTCGAGCTCGACGGGGCGATGATCGGTCAGATCCTGCTCAGGAGGGCGACGGAGCACCGTCGCCCGGCCGCGGTGGGGAAGGCCGATCTGGGGTACCTGTTCCTGCCGCGGGCGTGGGGGTTCGGGTACGCCGCGGAGGCGTGCCGGGCGGCCCTCGACTGGTTCGACGGTGTCTTCCCCGGCGAGCCGGTGGTGCTCACCACCCAGAGCGCGAACGTCGGTTCGATGCGTCTTGCGGCGAAGCTGGGGTTCACCGAGGTGGAGCGGTTCCGGGCCTGGGACGCCGAGCAGTGGCTCGGCCTGCGGTCGGCGGTCACGCCGCCGGTGTGAGCCGGAGCCCGTCCCGCCGGCGGACGGGCCGGAAATGGCGGACGGGCCGGAAACGGCGGACGGCCCCGCCGGCGGACGGGGGCCACGACGGCCGGCCCCGCCGGCGGACGGTGCTCCCACGGCGTCCGGGCCCGACGAGGAGGGCGCTTCTCGTCGGGCCCGGGGCGGGATCAGACGACGGTTCGGCAGACCGTTCCGTTCAGGCGGAAGACCGTCGGGGACGGGTTGGCGCCGTTGTTGCCGCCGACGAAGCCGAAGTCGACGGAGTTGCCGCCGTTGGGGGCGAGCCTGGCGTTGTACGCGCCGTTGGTCACGCGGACGTGCTGCCCCTCGGCGGTGATGTCGGCGTTCCACCAGGAGTCGGCGGACTGTCCGGTCGACGGCCAGTCGAAGTCCAGTGTCCAGCCGTTGATGTCCGCCGGGCCGAGGTTGCTCACCACGACGTCGGCGACGAAGCCGTTGCCCCAGCCGGTGGTCACCTGGTACGCGACGGTGCAGGTGCTGTCGTCGGGGGTGCCGGTGGTGAAGGTGAGCGGTTCGGAGGGCCGGGAGAGGTGCCCCGCCTGGTCCCGGGCCAGCACGTTGACCGTGTGCCGGGAGCCCGGCGGCAGGTTGTGGAGCGTGGTGGAGGTGCCGGTGGACGAGCCGAGCAGCTGGACGGTGGTGCCGAGCTGCTCGTAGACCTCGTAGCGGTCCACCGCGCCGGTGGTGGCCGGCCAGCTCAGGGCGACGGTGTTGGCGCCGACCGCGGTGGTCCGGGGCGCACCGGGGGTGCCGACGGTGGCGGCGGACGAGCCGGTGCCGCTCTTCGGGTGCATGGTCAGCACGGTGACGGAGTAGGGGGCCAGGGTCGCCGAGGAGGAGGTGGCGGTGCCGGTCGCGTCCACCAGGCCGTCGTCGCCGGGTGCCCACCGCTGGACGGAGGGCGCTGCGGCGCCCGCGGTGAAGCCCGGGTACCGCAGGTCCACGGTGTGCTCGGCGGAGGAGCTCTTGTTGAGCAGCAGGACGCTGAGGTCGCCGTTGGCCCGGAGCACCGCGTGGGAGGAGACCTCGGGGTCGGAGGTGCCGGAGGCCACCATGCTGTCGCCCGGGTCGCTGAGGGCACCCAGCGCCTTGATGCCCCAGTACGGCGCGAACGGGGTGTTCACCGCGGGCTCGCAGACGCTGCCGGAGCAGCTGCCGTTCGACAGCATGCCCATGTCGCCGTAGTCGGTCTCACCGCCGACCGTGGTGACGGCGCCCGCGCCGTTGTGGGTGTCCCACCAGTCCACGGTGAAGACGCCGTTCTCCAGCGCCGTCATCACGGCCTCCGCGGCGAACAGGCCGTTGGGGCGGCTGGTGAAGGCACCGCTGCCGGAGTTGGAGTTCACCTCGGTCATCGCGATGCCGATGCGCGCGGAGTCGGTACCCGCGTACTGGTCCAGCAGGGTGCGCACCTGGCGGAGCTCGCCGGGGAGTTGCTGCACGGCGGCCAGCGACTGGTCGCCGGTGCTGGTGTTGGGGTACCAGTGGACGCTGACGAAGTCGACGTCGTGGGCGACGGCGGCGAGCACGGTGTGGTTCCAGTCGCCGGTGTCGCCGGCGGCCACGATGCCGTCCGGCCAGTTGCCGGGCATGGTGAGCACCGCGCCGATCTTGACGGTGGGGTCGACGGCCTTCATGGCCGCGGCGTACGCCTTGACCTCCCTGGCGTACTGGTCGGGCGTCTTGTCGGCGTGGACGTCGTTCTCCCAGCCGCTGCCGTAGACGCCGTTGCCGTAGATCTCGTTGCCGATCTCCCAGTACTTCGCCCCGTAGTTCTTGGTGACGTTGGCGTACCGGACCCAGTCCGCGGCCTCCTGGGCCGTGCCGGAGCCGTAGTTGGCGATCAGGACCGGCTGGGCGCCGGAGGCCTTCACGGTGCCCATGAAGGCGTCGAAGTCGGTGCCGGGGGCGACGTACCCGCCCGGTGCGGTGTTGTCGACCCAGTGGTAGATGTCGGAGTAGGAGCCGCCCGGGTAGCGCAGCGCGCCGATTCCGGCGGCCTTGTACAGGGAGACCACCTGGGGGTCGTTCATGTACGAGTCCCAGACGGCGGTGTTCGCGCCGAGCGCGGTGGAGCCGACGGTGCCCAGACCCGCGCTCGCGTTGACCGTGACGGTGGTGCGGCCGGTGGCGGCGGGGTCGGCCGCGGCGGCGGGGGCGGCCAGCGGCAGTGCCGCAGCCACCACGGCTAGGGCGGCCGAGGCCGTCGCGGCGAGGGGGCGGCGGGGCCCGTCTGGTCTGCTGCGGAACGGCATGACGTGTTCCTCCCGGGTGATGCGCCGGCCCGGGGGCGCGCCGCGGGCGGGACGGTGGACGGGGGCTGTGCGGCGTGCGGTGCCGCGTCGACCGTCGACGATGCGTGCGGCGGATGGGGCTTGGGAGCGCTCCCATGATGGGAGGGGGCGCCGGGCATGTCAATCTTCCCGACGTGCCGGGACGCCCCCGCCGCGGCAATCCGGCGCTCAGGCCGTCCCGGTCTCGGCGGACTTCATGATCCGGAGGAGGGGCGAGATGTCCTTCTCGAAGGTGAATTCGCGCAGGAGCGTGGTCCACCGTCCGTCCTCGCGCCGCCAGACGAAGCCGTACCGGATCGGGACGCCGTGCTGGACCCGGTGCATGACGACCGTTCCCTGGTCACCGTGTTCACTCGTCGCGAGGAAACGCACGTCGTCGATGTCCTCGCCCACCCGCTGCCCCTGGTCCCGCAGGGTGCGGAAGCGCGTCATGAACTGCTCCTTCGTCAGGATCGCGACCTGACCCGCCTCGTCGACCCGGATGTTCTCGAAGCCCGGGTCGTAGAGGACGTCGAGCGCCTCCACGTCCATCGCGAGGCCGGCGTTCAAGTACTCCCGCATGCGTGCGACCAGCGACCGGTCCATGGTCGACTCCCCTTCCGTCGTTGTCGTCCCGGCGGTTCGTGCGCGTGGTGAGCAACGGCCCGGGAACGCCGCCGCCCGCGCTCCAGAGTTCCACCCGGGGGCGACAGACCACCTGCAGACCACTGACAGCCGACTCTCGCGCGAGCCGCGCACCGGGCGCTCACGTCGACCGGGGAAAGCGTCGACCGGGGAAAGCGTCGACCGGGGGAAGCGGCGGCCGGGGGAAGCGGCGGCCGGGGGACGGCCGTTGACAATTGTCATTCGCGGCCGGTGACGCGGCATCACTACCGGAGCGGAGCGCCGAAGCGCGAGGCTGGCGGCCATGGGGACGACACAGGCGGTGATGACGGCCGAAGGGCTGCGGTACCGGTACGGCGGGACGCTCGCACTGGACGGGGTGGACCTGCGGGTCGACCCGGGGGAGTGCGTCGCACTGCTCGGGCCGAACGGCGCCGGGAAGTCGACGCTGGTCGCCCTCACGGTCGGGCTGCTCGCTCCCCAGCAGGGGACGGTCCGGGTGCTCGACGGCGATCCGCGCCGCGCGGCGACCCGGCGGCGGCTCGGGGTGGCGCAGCAGACGCCCGGCTTCCCGAACACGCTGACCGTCGGCGAGCTGGTGACCGGCGCCGCCGTCCGCGGCGGGCTACGGGCCTCGGCCGCCGAGCCGGTGCTGGCGGAACTCGGGCTCGCCGAGCTGCGGCGCCGGCGGGTGCCCAGGCTGTCGGGCGGTCAGAAGCAGCGGGTGCAGCTGGCGATGGCCCTGGTCACCGAGCCGGCCCTGCTGGTGCTCGACGAGCCGACCGTGGGCCTGGACACCGCGGCCAGGCGGCACTTCTGGCAGATCCTGGCGCTGCGCCGGGCGCGCGGCGCCGGGGTGCTGGTGACCACGCACCTGATCGAGGAGTCGGCCGCGGTCGCGGACCGCGTGGTGGTGCTCGACCGGGGCCGGATCCTGGCCGACGCGCCCCCGGAGGAGCTGGTGGCGCGGCTGCCCGACCGCACCGTGACCGTCCGCACCCGCCTCGACCTGCGGGAGGTCGGGCAGGTGCCGGGCGTGCTCTCGGTCACCGCGGAACACGATCTGATGCGGATCCAGACGCGCTCGCCCGAGGACCTGCTGCGGGTGCTGCTGGACCGGGACGGGCAGCTGTCGGAGCTGCGGGTGCAGGACGCGGGCCTGGAGGAAGCCGTGCTCGCGCTGACGGACGGGGCGGAGGCGGCACGGTGAGCGCGACGACGGCACGGGTCTTCGGAGTGGAGCTGCGGGACGAGCTGCGGGCGATCGTGCGCGAGCCTACCTCGTTGTTCTTCAGCATCCTCATGCCGGTCGGGTTCTTCGTGCTGTTCAACCTGCTCTACGGCCACCGGGTGACCCAGGGGCTGCCGGCCGGAACGGCGATGGTGGCCACCTTCGGCACCTACGGGGTGATCACGGTGGCCGCGCTGCAACCGGGGATCGGCGTCGCGCAGGACCGCGACCTCGGCTGGCTGCGGACGAGGCGGGTCTCCGCCGTGCCGATCGGGATCAGCCTCGCCGCGAAGGCCGCGGCCGCGCTGCTGTACGCGGTGGGAGTGCTGGCGCTGATGGGGGTGGCGGCCGCGGCCTTCGGCACCCTGCACGCCTCGGTGTGGCAGCTGGTGCGGCTGGCGGCGGTCCTGCTGCTGGGCACCGTGCCGTTCACGCTGGTGAGCGTGGCGGTCGGGCTGCGGCTGCGCCCCAACGCGACGATCGCGCTGCTCAATGCGCTGCTCTTCCCGCTGGCGGTACTGTCGGGGCTGTGGATCCCGATCCAGTTGCTGCCCCGGACGGTGCGTCAGATCGCCGAGTTCCTGCCCACGTACCACCTCGCCCGACTCGGGCTCGCCCAACTGGGCGGGGGCAGCGTGCTGATCCACGTCCTCGCCCTGCTGGTGACGACGGCGGCGGCGCTCGGACTGGCGACCCTGGCCCACCGCCACGCCCGGACGTGACCGCCCCGCGGGCCACCGCGCCCGGGTCGCGCGCCGGCCGGCTGCGGACCTGGGACTGGGTCCACCTCGGCTATCTGCTCTTCGTGCCCGCGCAGCCGTACTTCTCGCCCCGTCCGGCGTGGTGGGAGTGGCCGCTGGCGACCGCGGTGTGCGCCGCCACGGCCGCGCTGTACGCGGCGAAGCTGCTGCGCGGCCCGGACGCGCGCCACGTCTGGACGGCGATCGTCCCCATGGCGGCGATCGGCGCGCTGGCCACCCCGTTCAACACCAACGCGAGCGTGCTCTTCGTCTACGCGGCGGCGGTCGCGGGCGACACCCTGTCGTGGCGCGGGGCGCGGCCGTGGTTCGCGGCTCTGACCGTCCTGAACGGCGCCGCCGCCGCGGTCTCGCGGGTGCCGATGCCCTACCGGCTGTGGGGGTTCGTGTCGGCGTCGGTGCTGATCTGGGTGATCGGGCTGCTCGAACTGCGGCAGCGCGACCGGTGGCAGGAGTGGGAGAACGAGCGGCTTCGCACCTCGCAGGTCGAGCTGCTGGCGACCCTCTCCGAGCGCGAGCGGATCGCGCGCGACCTGCACGACCTGCTCGGGCACTCCCTGACCGCCGTGGTGATGCGCGCTCAGCTGACCAAGGAGCTGGTGCCCGTCGACCCGGAACGGGCGAGGGCCGAGGCGGAGGAGATCGAACGCAACGCCCGCGAGGCGCTGGCCGCGGTGCGCAGCACGGTCACCGGCTGGCGGCGGACCACCGTCCGCAGCGAACTGGAGGCGGCCCGGCGGGCGTTGGCCGGGACGGGGGTGAGCCTCGGCGTGGACTGCGAGGACGGGCTGCGGCTGGTCGCGGGGGTCGAGCACGAACTGGGGCTGGCGCTGCGCGAGGCGGTGACCAACGTGGCCCGGCACGCCCGGGCCACGCACTGCCGGATCGGACTGGACGCGGACGACAGGAGGGTACGGCTGGTGATCGCGGACGACGGGATCGGCGGCTCGGCGCCGGAGGGCACCGGGCTGACCGGGCTGCGGGAGCGGATCGCGAAGCTCGGCGGTGCGGTGCAGCGCAGCGGCTCGGCCGGCACGACGCTGACCATCACCGTTCCGCTCGGGGCGGCGGCCCGGTGATCCGGGTGGTGCTGGCCGAGGACCAGGGCATGGTGCTGGGCGCCTTCGCCGCCCTGCTGGACCTCCAGCCCGACATCACGGTGGTGGCGACCGCGACGGACGGCGACGACGCCCTGGCCGCGGTGCGCGAGCACCGCCCCGACGTGCTGGTGACCGACATCGAGATGCCCGGCCGCACCGGCCTCGACCTGGCTGCGGAGCTGAACCGGACGGCCGATCCGACCCGGGTGCTGATCGTGACCACCTTCGCCCGGAGCGGCTACCTGCGCCGCGCGGTCGACGCCGGGGTGGCCGGCTACGTGCTCAAGGACGCGCCGATCGGCGAACTCGCCGCGGCGCTGCGCCGCGTGCACGCGGGTGAGCGGGTGGTCGCGCCGGAGCTCGCGGTGGCCGCGTGGGACGCGGCCGATCCGCTGACCGACCGGGAACGGGAACTGCTGCGCGCGGTCGCGGACGGCGCGGGCAACGCGGAGATCGCGGCGCGGTTGTGCCTGGCCGAGGGCACCGTGCGCAACTACCTGTCCACCGCGATGGCCAAGCTGGGCGCACGCAACCGCACCGACGCGGCCAGGACGGCACTGTCGCGCGGCTGGTTGTAGCGGCGGAGCCCTCGTCGGTGCCCTCGTCGGTGCCCTCGTCGGTGCCCGCGTCGGGCCCTCAGGCGGGGACGAGCGGCCCCGGGGCCGGCCCGGAGGACAGGGCGAACCGGAGGTCGTGCAACGGCCGGCCGGTGCCGTGCCAGATGGAGAGCGCGTAGACGCTGATCGGGTAGTGGACCCAGCGCGGCGGCGCCCACACCGTGCCCCGCACGGTGGCACCGCGGCCGCCGGCGTCCAGACCGGAGGGTACGTCCCCGGCCTCCACCAGCAGGTCCCAGGCCCTGCGCGGCACCGCGAACTCCGCCTCGTCCAGCGTGCCGCGCAGGTTGGCACGCAGGATCGTCGTCGCCGCGAGGTCGAGCGTCAGGGCGCCGTCGACCAGCGCGCGGTCGATCCGGTGCCCGGCGGCGGCCAGCTCCTCGCACAGCCGGTCGACCGCAGCCGTGAGCAACTCCTTCGCGGCGCGTTCGGTGCCGGCCGCGCGGCACAGCAGCGCCTGGAAGTGCACCTCCTCGGGCACCACGACCCGGTCGCCGATGACCGTCCGCAGCAGCGCCGCGTCCAGGGCGGCCGGCTCCCGGTGGGCGGCGGCGACGTTGCGGGCGACGGCGCGCAGGAACGGGTCGGCGCAGTCCTCCAGCAGGAACGACCACAGCCGCTCGCACAGGTCGACCGTGCGCACGCCGGTCGTGGCGTGGACGACGCGCAGGGCGCAGCGCAGCAGGATCTTCTGGAACAGCGTCATGGAGACGCGGAAGGCCATCCCGCGCACCCACTCGTCGGCGGTCATGCCGTCGTGGGCGACGACGACCTCGGCGACGAGTTCGGGGTTGGTGACGTCGCACGGCATCCGTCGCGTCGTCAGCTTGTGCTCGTCCTGGAAGGTCTCCCGCGCGTACTCGGTGTTGTTGAGCAGCAGCAGCGGATAGATCACCGGGGAGCCGCCGGCGGTCAGCACCTCCTCGACCCCGGCGAGGTAGGAGTCGTAGGTCTCGCCGGGCAGGCCCCAGATCAGGTCCGTGTAGGTCGGCACGTCCAGTGCGCGGAACCGGGACAGCAGCCGGCGGTAGTGGTCGGTGCGGATGTTGGCGCGGTTGGCGATCCTCAGCACGTCCGGGTCGAAGGACTGCGCGGACAGCGTGATGGCGCCGGTGAGTTCGGCGGCGTGCAGCATGCCGGCGATCTCCACGATGCGGTCGTTGCCGTTCTTGGCCCAGTTGGTGCTGATGACCAGCCGCTTGCCGTGGCGGCGGGTGAGCTCCACGATGTGCTCGGCGATCTGCCGGTCCCGGGCGACGATGCCGAAGTTGGCGTCCGCGATGAACAGGGTGGCGTCCGTCGGCATCAGCCGGACGAGCCGGTCCAGTTCGCCGAAGATCCGCTCCAGGTCGAACTGGCGCACCTTGGAGTTGGTGGCGCCGCCCCAGTAGCAGAAGGCGCACTTGTAGGGGCAGCCGCGGTTGGTCTCGTAGACGATCATCGACGAGCCGGCGATCTCCTCGTCGGAGTAGACCGGGGTCAGGATCGGCGAGACGACCTGCTCGAGGTCGGTGATCCGGTCCGCGTCCGGGGTGGTGACGACGGCGCCGTCGGACCGGTAGCTGATGCCGGGGACACCGGCGAGTTCGCCCCCCGCCAGGAAGCAGCGGACCAGGTCGCGGAACCGCAGCTCGCCCTCGCCGTGGACCAGCACGTCCACCCAGGGCGCCTCGGCGAACAGCGGGTCCTGCTGGTGGCTGACGTCGTTCCCGCCGAGGACGACACGGCAGTCCGGCCAGCGCTCCTTCACCCGGCGGGCCAGCTCCAGGGACTGGGCGCGGTTCCAGAAGAACACCGTCAGCGCGACGGCGAACGGCTCGTCCCAGGAGTCCAGCAGCTCGGTCACGGCCTGCTCGCCGCCGCTCTGCTCGCGCACGCTGATCCGGAACTCGCAGGCGTCGTCGAGCACCGGGTCGGCGACCGCGGTGGCCTTCAAATAGCCGAGGGTGACGCTGTACCGGACGCCGTGCATTGCGGTGAACTCGACGAGCTGGACGGTCTTCTTCTTCGCGGCCGCCCCGGCCGGCGAGGTGGAGGTCATGGCTACCAATCCGTGCAGTCGGCAACGGCTACACACGGTCGCAGCGCGCGGTGGTGCCGTCAATAACGCGCGATTTGTAGCGTAAGTATCCCGGAGGATACCGGCCGCGAGCCGAAATGCTTTCCGGTGCGGCCGGATCGGATGGTGCACATTGACGGCTCCGGTGGCTCGATGTAGCGTCGGCCCGGATCCCCCGCCCCACGCCAACTGGCCAAGTCTCCATGCCAGCGGGCCCGGAGCGGGTGGACGACCGCCGCAGACGTCGATCGCACGGATATCCAGGAAATTCCCGGAGATCCGGTCCAAGGAGTGGTGTCGGTGCGCTTCGGGCTTTCCTTCCTACCTGACTGCACGCCCGAGACGAAATCCCCTCAGACCTATTTCAGTGACGCGCTGGAATTGTCCGTCCGGGCGGAGCTCGGTGGCCTGGAAACCATCAAGATGACCGAGCACTATCTCCACCACTACGGCGGCTACTGCCCGAGCCCGCTGGGATTCCTCTCCGCGGTGGCCGCCCGGACGGCGTCGGTCAGGCTGATGACCGGCTGCGTCCTGCCGGTGTTCCACCACCCGATCCAACTGGCCGCGGAAGCCGCGCAGGTCGACGCGATCAGCGGCGGCCGGCTGGACGTGGGATTCGCCCGGGCCTATCTGCCCGACGAGTTCGACGCCCTGGGCCTGCCCATGGAGGAGAGCACCGAGCGGTTCCGGGAGACCGTCCGGGCGGTGCTCCGCCTGTGGACCGAGGAGGAGGTCAGCGAGGACACGCCGTTCTTCTCCTACCGCGACGTGACCGGCCTGCCCCGGCCCACCCAGCGGCCGCACCCGCCGGCCTGGGGAGCCGCGGTGCGCACCCCGGAGAGCTTCACCTGGCTGGGCACGGAAGGGCTGGGGCTGCTCATCACCCCGCTGATCTCGCCGCACGAGTTCCGCGACCACCTGACCCTCTACCGTGACGCGTTCCACGCCGCGCACGGCGGCACCGGGCTCCGCCCCCGGGTCGCGGCCAGCCTGCCCCTGGTGGTCGCCGACACCGACGCCCGCGCGGAGCGGATCGCCGAGACCCACCTGCGGCGCTACCTGGACGTGTGGGCCCTGGCCGTGAACGCCTGGGACCGCAGGGAGTCCACCGCCTACCGCGGCTACTCCGGGTTCGGCTGGATGCTGCGCGGCCTGAAGCCCACCGAGCTCTTCACCCGGGGCGGCGCGATCGTCGGATCCCCGGCCACGGTCGTCGACCGGATCCGCGCCTTCAACGACCACATCGGCGGCGTCGACCAGATCCTGTGGCAGATCGACTTCGGTGCGATGCCGCTCGCCGAGGCTGGGCAGACCCTGGAGCTCTTCTGCTCCGAGGTGCTGCCCGAAGTGAAATCACTGTGACGAACCGTCACCCGGAACACGAGGGGGGGTGTGAAGACATGGAGGGATTCGAGGACCTGGTGCTGGACGACGGCGCCTTCGAGCTCGTCGACCTGGGCGAGGTGGTGCCCGCGTCGGTGACGGCCGGCTACGGCCTGACCGAGCTGTCCGCTTCCGGCGGCGCCAGCAGCTGTTGCTGCTGCTGCCCGTGCTGCTCCTGCACCTGACCGGGGTGCTGATCGATCCGGCACCCGTGCTCTAGCCGGTGCGCGTGCGTGTACGAGGACCGGGTGGCTCTCGGTCCTCCTCCTGACCTGTCATCGGATCTGCCTGGAGAAGCGGTGGTCATGGACGTCGATGTCGAGCGGATCCGGCCGCGCCTGCGTGGTGACGTGTACGTCATGCGGGTGCCCGAGGGCGCGTACATCCGCAGCAACCTGGGCGGATCGATGCTCAAGGGCGCGTCGACCTACGAGTGGATCCAGCGGATCGCGCCACTGCTGGACGGCACCAGGACCCTCGGCGAACTGTGTGCGGCCGTGCCGGAGCAGAGCCGTGCCGCGCTGGCCAGACTGACCCTGCTGCTGCTGGGCAAGGGCTACGTCAAGAACGTCCTGGACGACCGCCCGCACACCCTCACCGCCGACCTCGCCAGGACCTACGCCGCGAACATCGCCTTCGTCGAGTACTTCACGGACTCGCCGGAACTGCGCTTCGAGCGCTACCGCGAGGCCGCCGTCGTCCTGACCGGCGCGGGCCCGCTGCTGCAGGCACTGACCAACGCGCAGCTGCGCTCCGGCGTGCGCACCGCGACGGTCGCGCCGTTCCCCGAGTCCCCGTTCGACCGGGACCGCGTCGCCGAGCACCTGGCCGCGGCCCGGGCGCTCGACCCGGACCAGCGACTCGCCCACCTGGAGGCCGTCGACGACGACCGGCTCGCGGCCGGCGCCGCGATGGTGCTGCACGTCGCCGACCGGCCCATGATCGGGCGGGCCCGGCGGCTACCGAGGACCGCCCGTGCCGCGGGCGCCGCGTTCGCGCAGGCGGTCGCGGTCGGTGACGAGGCGTGGATCGGCCCGGTGATCGGCGAGGACGGCGACGCCACCGCCTGGGAGTCGGCCTGGCGGCGGCTGTGCGCACTCGCGCCGGACCTGCCGGGCGCGGACCTGAGGGACCGTCCGGATCTCGCGCCGAGCGACTTCCTGCGCGGCCCGACCGTCGCCCTGGTCGCCAACCAGCTCTGCTTCGCGGCGTTCCGCCACCTGACCGGCATCGACCGGGGGCAAGCGGCCGACCGGCTGGTCCGGTTCGACCTGGAGACGCTGGAGACCGCGACCCACGCCTTCCTGCCGCACCCGCTGGCACTCCCCGCCGTCCCCGACGACCCGGCCCGACCGGCCGCCCTGTCCGCCGCACCGCCCGTCGACGACGAGGAGCTCGCCCGGCGCGCGGTGGACTGCGTCGACCCCCGGACCGGCGTGTTCGCGGAGATCACCGAGCGCGACTACGAACAGCTGCCGCTGTTCGTCAGCGAGGTGATGGTCTCCGACCCGGTCGGCCTGGCCGGCGGCCCGTTCCCGGTGCACGGCTGCGGCGAGAGCGTCGTCGAATCGCGCCAACGGGCCGTGCGGCGCGCGTTCGAACGCTACGCGGCCGTGATGGCCGACTCCCGTAGGGGCGACCGGCTGCACGGCGTGGACGTGCTCACCGGCGAGCCGGTCGAGGTCGAGGCCTCGGCGGTCTTCCCGGCGCGGACCGCGGCGTCCGGGGACGACTGGTCCGCGGCGGTGCGCGCCGCGGTGGTCGCGGCGGCCCGCGCGGGCGCCGGTGCGGCACTCGCGGCCGCGACCGCGCCGCTGCCCCGGCTCGGCCTCGCCGGCGCCGAACTGACCGCGCGCGGCGCGCGCTACCGCAAGCTGCTGGAGATCGTCGACCAGCCGTACGAGGTCTACGACCTGTCCGGACTGCTCGGCCTGCCCACCTTCGCGTTCACCACCCCGGAGGCCACCGTCGCCTGCACCAGCGCCCTGGAGGCCGGCGCCGCACTGGAACAGGGGCTGGAGCTGACCCTGCTCGCCCACCAGGCCCGGGCCGCCGACCAGCCCGGCTACGCGCCGGAGGCCGTGCCCGAGCTGCCCGCGGAACTGCGCGGGAAGCCGCGCCCGGAGGCCGGGCCGGACGGGGCACGGCCTGGCCCGGTGACCCTGGACGAGGTCGTGGCACGGCTGACGCGCGACGGCGGCCGGGTGGTGGCCGTGCCGCTGGACCACGATCCCGCCGTCGCCCGGCTGTGTCCGTTCGTGGCACAGGCCGTGGTCGTCCGTGGCTGACCGGCCCCAGGTGCTGCGGGAACCCCACCGGGTGATCGTCGGACCGTGGCCGCCGGGCTGCCCGGACTGCCTGCACACCCGGCGCACCGCGGCCTCCGGCGACGACCGCACCGCCGGGCCCGCCGCCCCGCCCGCCACCGGGACGCCGCGCCCGCAGCTCCCGACCTTCCTCGCGGACACCGTCGCCGAACTGACCGGCGCCGAGCCGCAGGCACAGCGCTACTGGATCGTCGACGCGGCCACGCTCGCGCTGTCCCGGCACGGCTTCCTGGCCGACCCGCACTGCCCGACCTGCTCGACCGCCACCCCCGACACCGCGGAGGGCGCGCGGATCACCCGCCGGGCCCGGGCCAAGCTCTCCCCCCGGTCGAGCCGGGTCAGCCGGCTGGACCGGGCCGCGCTGGAGGCGGTCTACGTGGACGGGCAGAGCGGGCTGATACCCTCCGTCACCTCCTACACCCAGCACGCCTTCCCCTTCACCGAAGCCGTGCTGGCCGTGCCCGGCGTCTCCACCGAGGCGTCCGGCTACGGCCGCACCCGCGACTTCGCGTCCGCACGGGCCGTCGCGGTCGCCGAGTCGCTGGAGCGGCTCGCGGCCCACGCACCGGCCAGGCGCACCGCCGTCCGGGCCTGCTGGGCGCAGGTGACCGCCGACGCGATCGACCCCCGCACCCTCGGGCTCTACCCCGCCGACCGGTACCGCACGCCGGGCTTCCCCTACCGGGAGTTCACCGAGGACGCGGTGGCGAACTGGGTCTGGGGCTGGTCGTTCGGCCGGGCCCGCCCGGTGCTCGTCCCGGAGGGCTTCGTCTACTACCGGCTGCGGGGCAACGGCGGCGAGGCCGGGTTCGCCTGCGAGATCTCCAGCGGCTGCGCGCTCGGCGGCTGCTACGAGGAGGCGGTGCTGCACGGCGTCCTCGAAGTCGCCGAACGCGACGCGTTCCTGACGGCCTGGTACGGCAGCACCCCGCTTCCCGAACTCGACCCGGCCGCCGCACCCGACCGCCGGATCCCGCTGGTCGCCGAACGGATCGAGCGGCACGGCTACCGGGTACGGATCTTCGACAGCACCCGGGAGCACGGCATCCCCTCCTTCTGGACCTTCGCCGAGGACGTCACCGGCGACGGCCGGCCGAGAGCCGTCTCGACCGGCGGCAGCGGACTCCGACCGGCCGAGGCGGTCCTCGCCGCACTGCACGAACTGAGCCAGACCGTCGAGTACGTGACCCTGCTGGCCATGGACCCCGGGTGGCGCGACCGTGCCCGGCACCTGGCCGGGCACCCGGACGAGGTCGTCTCGATGGCCGACCACCTGCTCTGCGCGGCCGATCCGGACAGCTTCGACCGGTACGCGTTCCTGCTGGACGACCCTCCGGCGTCGACCTGGCAGCAGGGGCTCGAACGGTGGCGGTGGCCGCACCACACCGAGATCGGCGCCGACCTGGACGAGGCCGTGCGGCGCTTCGCGGCCGCCGGCATGGACGTGATCGCCGTCGACACCACCTCAACGGAACAGGCATCGGGAGGCTTCACATGCGTCAAGGTGATCGCACCGGGCTCGGTGCCGATGACCTTCGGCCACACGGCCCGGCGGGTGACCGGACTGCCCCGGCTCGGGCAGGTGCGCAATCCGCATCCGCACCCGTTCCCGTGACGGACCGCCGGGACGGCATCGGCCGCGAGTTCTGGCGGATCAGCCTGGAGGACCTGGCCGAGGCGATGGAGACCCGGCAGTCGGAGTACGGCAACCCGGACGAACCACTGAAGTTCAAGATCTACCGGGGCCTGCCGCGCCTGCCGCTGACCACGAGGCTGCCCACCGAACTCGGCCCCGTGGACACCCTCGACGGGCCGGGCCTGTCCACGCTGCTGCACTACGGCTACGGCATCTCCCGGCAGGAGTTCGACACCAACGGGACCTGGCCCTACCACCGGACGGTCGCCTCGGCGCGCTGCCTGTTCGGCGTCCAGCTGTACGTGTGTCTCGCCGACGGCACCCACCACTACGACGCCCCGCACCACACCCTCGTGCGGCTGCGCGAGGGCGACCACCGGCGGCTGCTCACCCGGGCCACCGGAACCGGCGGGCCGATGCCGCAGGCCGTGGTCGTGCTCGCCGCCCTGCTGCCCAAGACCGCCTACATCTACCGGGACTACGCCTACCGGCTGTGCACGCAGGAGGCCGGCCTGGTCGCCGGGAACCTCGACCTGGTCGCCCGGGCCATGGGCCTGCGGGCGCACGTCCACCACCAGTTCCTGGACGAGCCGGTCGGCAAGCTGCTCGGGCTCGACGGCGACGAGGAACCGGCCCTGCTGGTGCTGCCGCTCCACCTCGCCGAGGCCGAGGCCGAGGCCGAGGCGGGCGCGGGCGCGGGCGCGGGCGCGGGCGCGGGCGCGGGCGCGGGCGCAGGTCCAGGTCCAGGTCCGGGTACCGGTCCGAAGGGCCGGCCGGTCGCGGAGACCGCCGCGGCACTCGCCGCGACCGTCGAGGCGATCGAACCGCCGGTGGTCCCGAGCGGCCTGCACGTCCCCCGGGCCTGCCCCCTGCTCACCGAGGTCAACCGGGCGTCGCTGCGCACCGACACCACGGGCTTCACGACGGCCGTCCCGGTCGCGCCCGCCCTCCCCGGCGCCGAGCCGCGGCCGCTGCCCGCGACCGAGGTCCCCGAGCCCGGCCTGGCCGGGGTGCTGCGCGCCCGCGACTCGGGCCCCGGCATCTTCCGGCCGGTCGCCTCCCGGGTCGACGGAGTCGAACTGTGGGCCCGACTGGCCCGGATCCGCACCGGGATCGTCAGCGACGCCGTCCCCGCCGGAACACCGGCCCCGCTGGAGGTCTTCCTGACCGTCGGAGACCTCACCGGCATACCGCCCGGGGCCTACCGGATCGCCCCGGAGACGGGAGCGCTGCACCCGGTCGTCCGTACCGCGCCCCACGGCGCCACCGACGCCGTCGGCCCGGACGCCGTGACCGCGATCGAACGCGTCACCGTCCCCGGACCGGTCTTCACGCACATCAACGCCGTCGTCCACCTGGTCGGCGACCGCGACTGGGCCTTCGACACCTTCGGCGACCGCGGCTACCGCGTGATCAACCAGGAGGCCGGACTGCTCGCCCACCGCGTGTGCGTCGCCGCGGCCGCGCAGGGCATGTCGGGCCGCGTCGTCAACGCCTACCACGCCGACGGGGTCCGCGCGGCCCTCGGCCTCACCGAGCAGCGCCACACCCCGGTGTTCCAGATCCTGCTGGCCAGGACGGGCCCCGGCGGCCGCATGATCGTGCCCGTCGAACCCGAGGCGGTGGAGTGATGGAGAGCCCGCGAGAAGCCCCGCCGGGAACGGCACCGTACCGGCTCGCCCCGGCCGCCGTGATCCGGCTCGCCGGCAGCCCGGCCGCCGCGCTGGACGGCCTGCGCTGCGCGCGCAGCTGGAGCACCGCCCGGGAACTGCTCCGCCTGCGCGCCGAGATCACCGAGGCCGCCGGGGAGCTGTCGGCCCTGCTGCACACGGCGATCGGCACCCTCGGCGACGGCGAGGCGAAGGCCCGGGCGGTCGCCGTGCGCCGGGCCGTGCACCGCGGCCGCCGCATCGACCCCGCCCGACTGGCCGACGTGCCCGCCGACCTCACCGCCCCGCTGCGGCACTGGTCCGCGCTGCTCGGCGAACGCGACCGGCTGCAGGCCGAGTTGCCGCAGCACCTGGAACAGGACTGGGCGCAGAGCTGCCGGGCCCTGCGCGACGCGGGCCGGCTGCCGGCCTTCCAACTGGGTCTGGTGCACGCCAACCCGGACATGTTCCTCGCCCTGCACCGGTGGCTGGCCACCGGGCGCGCACCCCAGCGCCAGAGCCTGCTGCGGCTCGCCCAGTACCTGGCCCGATCCGCCGCCAAGACCAGCCCCTACTCCACCTTCACCAGCAGCGGACTGGCCGCCTGGGGAACGTCCGACGACATCGTCGAACCGTCCGCACGGCTGACGGAGCACCAGGGCACCGCCCCGACCGGCACCGAGGTCAGCATCGGCACGCTGCACCGGATCGCCCGCGCCGTCGGCGAACGCCCGGACGTCGCCGGCGGCTGCCCGATCCGGATCAACCCGAGCGCCACCGTCGTCGGCGACACGCTGGTCTTCCTCGGCCGCCGTCCGGTCGAGCACGTGCACGGCCTCGCGCTCACCCCGACGCTGCGCCGGGTCCTCGACGTGACCACGCACGGCACCACCCCGGACGAGCTGCGCGGCGCACTGCTGGCCCGGGCGGCCGACGGACACCAGGCCGACGCCTTCCTGCGCCGCCTGGTCACCCTCGGCGTGCTGGAGCCCGTCCCGCCGCTCGCCGACCAGAGCCCGGACCCGGTCGCCGACCTGCGCTCCTGGCTGCACCGGTTGCGCCGGCCAGGCCTGCAGGAGCTGGACCGGACCCTGCACGCGGTGCAGGAGGCGCTGTCGGCCTACCCGACCATCGCCGCGCCCGCAGCCCGGGTCGCCGTCCGCGACGCCGTGGTCCGCGGCCTGGACACCGCCCTGCGCGAGGCGGGTGACCACGCCCACCTGCACAACCCCAAGCTGGCCAAGGAGTTCGCCCGGTACAGCTTCTACGAGAACGCCGTCCACCCGGGCACCGCCGCCGTGCTGGACCTGGAACGCTGGCAGCCCCTGCTGGACGACCTGGACGCCGTGCGCACCCTGCTCGGCCTGATCGGGCCCGACCTGCCCGCCAAACTGACCCTGAGCCGGCTGTTCCGCGACCGGTACCCGGCCGGGGCCGAGGTCCCGCTGCTGGTGTTCTACCGGGACGTGCTGACCGAGCAGCAGAACGCCGCCCCCGCGCCCGCCGCCGGGGACGGCCCCGGGGACGGACCCGAACACGGACTCGGGGACGCGCTGCGCGAACTGCAGCACCTGCGCGCCGCCGCCAAGCGGCTGCTGGGCGAGCGGGCACCCGACCCGGACGGGGTGGTCCGCATCGACCCGGAGGAGATCCGCACGCTCGCCAAGGAGTGGCCGGGCTGGGTGCGCACCCCCACCTCCGTGGCCGCCTACTGCCAACTCGCCGCCACCGCGCAGGGCCACGAGCTGGTGGTCAACACCGTCAGCTGCGGATTCGGCCGCGGCCGGAACCGGGTGCGGCAGATCCTGGACGGGCTCGACCTGCACACCGACGCACCGGCCGACCACGGACCGGCCGCCGGCCGCGGCGAGGTGCTGTTCGCCGAGTTCGAGGCCGTGGCCAGGTCCGCGGTCAACGTCAGGAAGCCCGGGGTGCGGCTGGTCGTCGACTACCCCGGCGTGCGCAGCCTCCGCGCCCCGGACGACCGGCTGCCGGTCAACGACCTGTCGGTGCGGCGCGGCGGCGACGGACTGCTCCAGCTGGTGTCACGACGGCTCGGCCGGCAGATCTGCCCCGTCCACCCCGGCCTCGGCGACCGGCTGCTGCCACCCGCCGCACGGTTCATGGTCGAGGCCTTCGGCGAGTCCACCACCTGGTTCGGCGCGCACACCGAACTCCGGATGACCTCGGACCCGCGCACCGACACCGGCGTGCGCCGCCTTCCGCGGCTGACGGTCGGCACGGTGGTGCTGCGCCGCGCCGTGTGGATGACCCGCGCGGACCGGATGCCCCGGCGCGCCGACGCCGCCACCGACGCGGCCTGGATGCTGCGGACGGCCGGATGGCTGGCCGAACACGGCATCCCCGAGCGGTGCTTCGTGACCGTGCTCGACCCGGCCACCCTGGCCGGGGGCGGCGGCCGGGCCCCGCGCAACGACACCAAACCCACCTACGTGGACTTCGCGAGCATGCTGCTGCTGCTCGGGTTGGAACGTCGGCTCGCCGAGCCGGACGCGATCGTGCAGATGACCGAGACCCTGCCGGACCCCGGCCGGATCCGCGGCGAGCGCGTCGCCGAGTACATCGTGGAACTCAACGAGCCCGGAGTCACCCATGTCCGACACACCTGACCTGCCCGTTGCGTCCGCCCCGGCCGACCTGCCGGAGCCGCCCGCGACGGCCGCACGCACCTGGGTCAGCGCCCACCTCCACTACCACGGCGACCAGGACGCCCTGGTCGTCGGCGCCGTCCGGCCCGCCGTCGAACGGCTGCGCCGGGCCGGGCAGGCCGAGGGCTTCTTCTTCCTGCGCTACTGGGAGGGCGGCCCGCACGTCCGGCTGCGGGTGCTCACCGACCCCGAGCGGGCCGCGGAGGTCCGGGCCGTCATCGAGGAGACCGCCGCGGAGTTCTACCGGACCTCGCCGTCCGGATCCCCGATGACCCCGCAGGAGTACGCCGACTCCGCACCGGGCCTGGCAGCGCTGGAACGGATGGCCGCCTACGACACGGAACTCCACCCGGACAACTCGGTCGCGTTCGTCGACTACCGGCCGGAGACCGGGGTGTTCGGCACCGGCCGCTCGCTGGAGGCGGTCGAGCGGCAGCTGATGGCGGCCAGCGCGCTGGCCCTGGAGCTGATCGCCCGCGGCCGCACCCCGGGGCAGCGCGCCATGGACGCCTTCGCCATGCTGGCTGCCAACCGCACCCTGTTCACCGGCATTCTGCCCGAACTCGCCTACCAGGCACGGTTCATGGTCGAGAGCGGCGGTCAGGCCGCGCAGCTGATCGGCACACCGGCGTTCGAACGGCACTACGAGGCCAACAAGGCCCGGCTGCGCTCCACCCTGGAGGCGGTGTGGGCGGCCACCCGGGGCGTGGCACTGCCCGACGGGTCGGTGGCGGGCACCTGGCTGGCGAGCACCAGGGACCTGAACGACACCCTGGTCCGCCTCGAACTGCTCGACCGGCTGGACGCGTACCCGAGCTTCGAGGCGCCCGCCGACGTCCTGGACCACATCAACCACGTGGTGCCGCAGCTGATCGTGGAGCGGTGCGCGCACCTGATGTGCAACCGGCTCGGCATCGGCCTGGCCCAGGAGTCCCACCTGCGGCTGCTGCTGACCCGCACCGCCTTCGACCTGTGCGCGGTGTGACCGTGAACGACCCGGTCACCCGCTACCAGGAGGACGTGCACACCCCGACCGAGGTGGCCGACCCGCAGGCGTTCCCGCCCCGGGTCGTCAAGAGCTACCCGGGCGCGCCGCGGCACCCGCTGCCCTGGCCGCCCGAGCGCGCCGGGCACCGGCTCGGCCGACTGCTCGCCGACCTCGGCGGCATCACCCGCGCGCAGTGGCTGACACCACTGGACATGCTGCCCTTCACCGACGGCTTCGACGCGATCCCCGACGACGACCCGCTGCAGTGGCTGGTCACCAGGCGACCGACCCCGTCGGGCGGCGCCCGCTACAGCGCCGAGTGGTACGTGATCGCCGGCCCCGACTCCGGGGTGCCGACCGGCGTCCACTACTACGACCCGGCCCGCCACGACCTGGTCCGCCTGCGCGCGGGCGACCACCTCGGCCGGGTCGCCTCCCGGCCGGCCGCCACGGTGCTCGTGCAGACCAACGTGTTCTGGCGGCTCGCCGCGAAGTACGGCGAGATGCACTACCGGCTCGCCTGCCTGGAGGCCGGGATCCAGGTGGCGCAGGCCCTCGCGGTCACCGACGGGCAGGAAGCCACCGCCCGGCTCCGCTTCCCCGACGCCGACCTCGCCGAACTGCTCGGCCTCGACCCCCGCGAGGAGGGCGTGCACGCGCTCGTCGAACTGCTCCCGCCGCCCCCGCCCGCCGTGCCCGGCCCGTCCATGGCCGCCTTCCCGCGCGCCCACGCCGCCCACACCGCCGTGCTCGCCCAGAGCCGCCCCGGCCCCGAACCGCTGCCGGACGCCCCGGTGGGCGACGGCAAACGGATCGACCTGCCACTGGCCGCACCCGACCTCCGGGCCGGCACCCGGACCCGGCACGCGGCCGTCCGCGGCTTCAACGGCGACCCGATGCCGCCCGGCGCGCTGGCCACCGTCCTCACCGCCTACGGACAGCAGGCCCGCTGGGACCTGCCGGACCACCTGGTCGAGTTCTACTGCGTCGTCGCCGACGTGACCGGAATCCCGTCCGGGGCCTACCGCTACCACCCCGACGAGCACCGGCTGGAGGCCGTCGCCGACGGCGACCCCCGGCAGCGGCTGCGCGAAGCCGCCCTGGCCGCACTCACCCAGCAGGGCGCGCGTACGGCGAACCTGTGGCTGCTGCCGGTCGGCGACGCGGAGGCCGCCGAGGCCCGGTTCGGCGCCCGCTGGTACCGGCTGCAACAGGCCGCCGCCGGCGCCGCACTGCACCGGGCCTGCCTCGCCGCCGCCGCCGTCGGCGTGGCGAGCCGGATCCAGAACGACGTGCTCACGCACCGGCTGGACGAGTGGTTCGGCCTGCAAGGACGCAGGCGGAGCCTGCTGATGGCCCAGCTCGGCACCGAGCACCCGGCCGGGCTGCGCCCCGAGTTCCGGCTGACGTGGTGAGGGGGAGGCGCACGTGAGCGAGACCGTACTCGGCACCGGCCTGCTGGCCGGGGCGATCGCCGGACGGCCACCGTCCCTGCTGGTGGTCGCGCACGACACCTGGCACACCGGCGACTGGGCCGCCGCCCACGACCGGGGCGAGGACTGGGTGCCGGTGTGGACCGAACTCGACAAGGCCGTGATCGGCCCCGTCGTCCGGCCCGGCGAGCCCGGCTGCGCCTGGTGCGTGCAGACCTGGCGGTCCGCCGCGCCCCGCCGCGACCGGTGGACGGCCGAACTGCGCCAGGACGGGCGGATCGCGCAGCGGCCCTCGCCCTGGCTGTCCAGCTGCGCCGCCGAGACCGTCCGAGAGCTGCTGCACACCGGCGCGGCCGCGGACTGCTGCTGGTACGTCGGCCTGCGCGACCTCTCCCTCGCCCGGCACCCGTTCCTGCCCGACCCGCTGTGCCGGGTCTGCGGGACGCTGCCGGAGGACACCGCCGTCCTGGCCGCGATCGACCTGCGGCCGCGGCCCAAGCCGCGGCCGGGCGCCACCAGGGTCCGCGACCTGCACGAGGCCGAGCTGACCGCCCTGTACGTGGACGCCGAAACCGGCGTGGTCGCCCCGCCGAACGGCATGCGGGACGCCCGGTTCCCGCTGGCCGAGGCCGTGCTCACCGAGTACGGCCACCGCGGCGAGGCCGGCTGGGGGCGCGGACGCGACTACGCCACCTGCCGGACCACCGCGATCGCCGAGGCCCTGGAACGCCTCGGCGGCCAGTGGCCCTGGGGCAAGCGGACCAGCGTGCGCGGCAGCTGGGCCGACCTCGCGGACGACGCCCTCGACCCGCGCTCGTTCGGCCTGTTCCCGCCCGGCCGCCACCCCGACCCGGACGGCCGCTACCAGCCGTTCACCGAGGACGCGGTGGTGTCCTGGGTGTGGGGGTACTCCTTCGGCCTCGCCCGGCCGGTGCTCGTCCCGGAGAGCCACGCCTACTACCGCACGGACTTCCAGCCGGGCGCCGCGGCGGACAAGCCGTTCACCTTCGAGATCTCCAACGGCTGCGCGCTCGGCGGCTGCCCCGAGGAGGCGATCCTGCACGGCATCCTGGAGGTCGTCGAACGCGACGCCTTCCTGATGACCTGGTACGCCCGGATGCCGGTGCCCGAGGTCGACCTGGCCCGCGCACCCGACCCGCGGATCCGGCTGGTCGTCGAACGCCTGGAGCGAACCGGCTACCGGGTACGGGCCTTCGACACCACCCTGGCCGAGGCGATCCCCGCGTTCTGGGTGCTGGCCCGGGACACCGAGGGCGACCCCGCACGCCCGCAGGTCATCTGCACCAGTGGATCGGCCCTCGACCCGGCCGCCGCCGTGCTCAGCGTCCTCGGCGAGCTCGCACCCATCGTCGAGCAGGAGCTGCGCCGCTACCCCGCCGAGGCCGAGCGGGCCCGGCGGATGGCGGCCGACCCCGACCTGGTGCGCGTGATGACCGACCACGCACTGTGCAGCGCGACCCCGGAGGCGCTCGACCGCTTCGACTTCCTGCTCTCCGGCCCGGACCGCACCGTCGGCTGGGACCGCGTCGGCCGCGGCCCCTGGCCGCACCACGCCGACCTGCGGGACGACCTGACGGAGGCCGTCGGCCGGATGCGGGCCGGCGGCATGGACGTGGTGGTCGTCGACCAGACCTCGCCGCTGCACCGGGCCGCCGGACTGCACTGCGTGAAGGTCCTCGCCCCCGGCGCACTGCCGATGACCTTCGGCCACCGCAACCGGCGGACCACCGGCCTGCCCCGGCTGCGCGAGGTGCCGCACCGGCTCGGCCACGCGCCGCGCCCGCTCACCGACGCCGACCTCAACCCCCACCCCCACCCCTTCCCATGAGCAGCCGTCACCCCGTCGTCGCCGCCACCTTCACCGTCCGGGTCGCCGGCCTGGCGGCCACCGTCACCGAGCAACTGGCCGACCGGCCGCTGCGCGACGCGCTGCTGGCGACCGCACGCACCGCCGCCGAACTCACCGCCCGCGCCGCCGAGCTCTCCGACCGCTGCCACGCGGTGATCGGGGCGCTCCCGCACCCGGCCGCCAAGCCGAAGCTGGTCGCCCTGCGGCGCCGCGTGCACCAGCAGCGAGACACCGCGCGGCTGCTGGCCGATCCGCTGGTCACCGTCGCCCTTGGCGGCGAACTGACGGCGGACATCACCGAGTTCGGGCACCGCGTGGCCCGGCACCGGGCCGGGCGCGCGGAACTGCCGGCGCTGCTCGCCGAGGCGGAACGGGCCGTGAACGCCGCCCTGCGGGAGATCGCCGCCGACCCCCGCTTCGACCAGGGCCTCGCCCATGCCAGCCCCACCCTGCGCCAGGTGCTGCAGCACCGGCCGGGCCGGCAGGAACTGATCCGGCTGGCCGTCTACGCCACCAGGGCCGCCGTCAGGACCAGCCCGTTCAGCACCTTCACCGCGAGCGGCCTCGGCCGTTTCGTCCCGGACGGTCCCGCGCTGCGCTGGACCGCGACCGCACCGGCCCGGTCGGTCGTCGAACTCGACCTCGCCGCACTCGTCCCGCTGGCCGCGGAACTGTCCGGGGCGACCGGGACCAGGGTCCGCGTCAACCCCAGTGCACGGATCGTGTCGGACACCGTCCGGTTCCTCCGCCCCGCGCCGGAGGAGGAACTGCTCAGCCTGCCGCTGACCGCGGCCCTGCGGCACTGCCTGCGGGCCGCCGCCGACCGGCCGACCCTCGCCGAGCTGACCGCCCGACTCCCCGCGCCGCCGGACCGGGCCGCCGGATACCTGCACGCGCTGCTGGCCACCGGACTGCTGCTGGCCCGGCCCGATCTCGACGAGCACGGCCCCGACCCGCTCGGCCGGTTGGCACGGCGTGCGCCCGAGCTGACCCCCGTCCACGAAGCGCTGCGCGCTTACGCGCACGCCGACGGCACCGAGCGGGCCGCCCTCGGTGCGACGCTCTCCGAACGCCTCGTACCGCTGGGCGTCACCGGCAGACTCCGGGACGTGGTGACCGAGCAGTCGGTCATCCCCGGCGTGGTGGCCGAGGCCGGCCTGTCGTCCTGGCGGGCCGCCCTCGACGACCTGGCCCTCGCCTGCCGGCTGCTGGCCGTTTTCGACCACACGCTGCCGTTCAAGCTGGCGATCGCCTCGTTCGTCCGGGAGCGCTTCGGAACGCGGACACCGGTGCCTTTCGACCGGTTCTACACCGAACTGGTGCGCCACGGCGGTGAGGTGATGCGGCTGCACCCGGCCGCCGTCGCCTTCGCCCCGACCGGACCGACGGAGGTGCTGGCCGCCAGTGCGATCCCGGAGGTGCGCCGACTGGTCGGCCTGATCGGCGAGGTCCGGCGCGCGCTGCCGGACCGGCGGCGGATCGAGCAGGTGCTGGACACGCTCCCGGTCTGGGTGCGCCCGGTGGGATCGGCCGCCGTCTACACCCAGTACGACGGCGGGCGGCTGGTCGTCAACGCGGTCAACTCCGGCTTCGGCCGTGGCCGGTCCCGGGTGCGCCGGCTCCTGGTCGCCGCCGGTGAGGACCCGCTGCCGGTCGCGGCGGTGCACCCGGGAGGGACGAGGTACGCCGAGTTCGCGCAGACCCCGGCCACCTCGCTCGACCAGCGCGAGTTCGCCCTGCCCGAGCGCCTCGACTACCCGCCGCCCGCCCGGCTGACCGTCGGCGTGGGGCGGGACGGTCTGCCCGTCCTGCTCGACGGGGACGAGGCCGTCCGCCCCGTCCACGGCGGGCTCTCCTACGAGCGGCAACTCCCACCGGTGATGGCCCTGTTGGTGGAGGCGTTCGGTGAGAGTCCGATCCTGCTCCGCCCCGACCAGCCGTTGCAGCACGATCCGGTCGCGGGGACGGGGCCGGGCCGCGTCCTGCACGCACCACGGCTCGACGTCGGACGCGTGGTGCTCCGGCGGGCCACCTGGGTGGCCCGGCCGGGCACCCTGCCGCGCCGCGCGGCCGGGCAGACCGACGCGGACTTCCTGCTCCTGCTGGCCGCCTGGCTGACCGAACACGGCATCCCGCCCCGGTTCTTCGTCTCCGTGCTGCGGCCGGGCGGCGGCCCGGCGGACCCGCCCGCCCGCGACCGGACCCGCAAGCCGCTGCTGGTCGACATCGGGTCACCGCCGCTGGCACTGGCCTTCGAGAAGCTGGCCGCCGATCCGGCCGCGGCGGCGGTCCTCACCGAGGTCGCGCCGGAGCCCGCGACGGCGCTCACCGACCAGGAAGGCCTGCCGCGGGTGACCGAATTCCTGATCGAACTGAACTGTCGAGGAGACGGACGATGACGGACCACTCCTGGCGCACCGTGAACGTCCACCACCACGACCCCGACCGGACGGATCTGCTGCTCGACGCGGTGCGCCCCTTCCTGCGCGCCGTGGCCCCCGTGGCCTCCCGGATCTGGTTCCAGCCGCACTGGCGGCGCGGGCCGCACGTCCGGATCCCGATCGAGGCGACCCCCGAGGCCTTCGACGCGGTGGTCGCCCCGGCCGCGGCGGACATCCTCGGCGGCTACCTGCGGGCCCGCCCCTCCACGGCGGTGCTCGACGAGACGGCCGCGCTGGAGCAGCACCGGCGGCTCGCCCGCAACGAGCGCGAGCAGGGGCCGCTGACCCCGTGGGCCGCCAACAACTCCGTCGAGACCGAGCCCTACGACCGGCGCCTCACCGTCCTCGGCGGGCAGGCCGCGGCCGACCTGCTCGCCGACTACTACACGGACACCAACGACACCGTCTTCGCCGTCCTGGAGGCCGTCCGCGGCGGCGGTTCGAGGATCGCGCCCGCCGTCGACCTGTTCATCGCGGCGGCGCACCGCTTCCTGCCACCGGTGACCTACGGCTACCTCTCCTACCGCGGGCACGCCGACGCCTTCCTCGCCAAGCAACCCGACGGACTGCGCGAGCGGTTCGACCGGGTCTACGAGGCCAACGCGGACCACTTCAGGCGACGCGTCGCCACCATCGCCGCGACGGACGGTCGCTACGAGGTGCCGCCGTTCGGCGGTCTGCTCGACACCCTGCTGCACTACCGCGAGCGGGCGGCCGAACTGATCCGGGCCGGGGAGCTGGCGCTCGACACCGACGCGAACGGCCGGCCGGAGGAGTGGGGTTCGAGCTGGGGCGCCTGGTCCGACCGCAGCCCGTTCCACCGGACGCTCGGCGGCCACCGGGGGGCGGCCGACCAACTCGGGGGCTGGGACGCCTTCCGGCAGTACCGGGTCGTCCTCAACTGGCTCTACCTGAACATGTACCGGATCGGCATCGGCGAGCTGGAACGCAACCTGATCTGCCACGTGGTCGCCCGCGCCGTCGAGGACGTGCACGGGGTGACCGCCATGGACCGGATCCAGGACCTGATCGGCTTCGTCGACGGCGGCGGTCGTCTGTCGCCGGGCCGTACCGGGCAGGGACAAGGGATGTGATGGACCGTCAGGCAAAGAAATGTCATTGAATGCGCCCGTATGAAACGGAATGCCGAGTTGATATGGCATGCTCATGCTCCCGGCATGGTTCCCACGACGTGCCGCGAATGCGAGGGGGAGCACACCTTGGCCACTTCCGAAGCCGGCGCCGCCGTCAACGGCGCCCACCGACGCAACGACGACCCGAGCCGCCCGATCCTCGACCAGATCGCCGACAAGTGGTCGATGACCGTCCTGACGGTCCTCAGCGAGCCCAAGCGCTTCAACGAGATCAAGCGCCAGCTGGAGGGCGTGACCCAGCGGGTGCTCACCCAGACCCTGCGCCGTCTGGAACGCAACGGGATGATCAGGCGCCAGGTTCTGCCGACCTCCCCGGTCGGGGTCGAGTACTCGCTGACCCGACTCGGCGAATCCCTGCGGGAACCCTTCAGCCGGCTGCACACCTGGGCGGTCGACAACACGGACGAGATCCGGGCCCACCAGCGCGAGTACGACCGGCGGATGCTCGACTACAGAACGCCCCTGCGGCCGGTGGCCGCCCCGCTCCCCCCGGACGGATTCCCCCAGGAACGGCCCACGCGGCTGTGACCGCCGCGCTCAGCGACCCTCGCCGAGCGCGGCGCGCAACCGGTCCAGCCGGGTGAGGGCGCGGGCCGCCCAGCCGTCGCGCAGGTGCAGCGGCACGCTCACCGTCACCCCGCTCCGGACCGGGTCGCGGACCTCCACCACGAACGGGTCGGCGGCACACAGCCGCAGGTAGGCGCTGCGGCCCGCCTCCGGCCAGTCGACCGCGGAGCCGTCCGGCAGGGCGCCGTCCTCCTCGGCCGCGGCGCGGGCGGCGAGGTGGCCGGTGAGGTCCGCGAGATCGGCATCGGTGAAGCGCAACGGCAGGTACGCCCGGACGAAGCCGGCCTCGATCGCGATCCCGGCCTCGTGCCACCCTTCGTGGGGGCCGCCGCCCGCCGCGTCCTCCAGCACCACCGCGACGCTCTGCGTCCGGTCCGCGAACCTCACGACATCGAGATCCCCCACCCGCGCCCCTCCTCCTCACGCACTCCGGCCCGGCCCCCGACACCGGCCCGCCACCCGCATCCTGCCGGGTCCGACCGACAGCGCCCCGACCGGGCCCGGCCCGCGGACACCGGCGGACGGCACCGGGTCACCGGCCGGCCCGTGTGCAGGCGAGCAGTTCGGCGGCCGGTCCGGTCGGGGTGCGGCCGGAGGGCCAGACCGCGCGCAGGGACCGCCGCATGTCGATCCCCTCCGTCTCCACCTCCACCAGACGGCCGTCGGCGACGGCCGTCCGTACGGCGAGCTCGCTCATGACGGCGGGGCCCGTTCCGGCGATCACCGCGTTGCGGACGGCCGTCGCCGAGCCGAGCTCCAGCAGCCGCCGGGAGTCGCCCGCCCCCGCCCGGCGCAGCGCCCGGTCGAGGGTGTCGCGGGTGCCCGACCCCCGTTCGCGCAGCACCAGCGGGGTGGCGGCGAGCACGGCGACGCCCAGCGGCCGACGCAGCCGGGCCCAGGGGTGGCCGGGGGCGACCACCACCAGCAGCCGGTCGCCCGCCACCTGACGGGTCGACAGCCCGCTCGGCGGCTGCGGCGCCTCGATGAAGCCGAGGCCCGCCGCGCCCGTGCGCACCAGGTCGGGGACGTGCTCGCTGTTGGTGACCTGGAGGCTCACCTGCAGCTCGGGCCGCCTGCGGCGCAGCTCACCCAGCCATGCCGGCAGCAGGTACTCGGCGACGGTCATGCTCGCCGCGACCTTGAGCTCGGCGTCGCGCCGGCTGCGCAGCTCCTGCGCCCCGGTGACCAGCCGGTCGAGTTCGAGCAGGACGCGCTGCGCGCACTCGACGACCGCCGCGCCGGCGTCGGTGAGCCGGGAGCCGCGGCGGGTCCGGTCGAGCAGGACGAGACCGAGCCGGCGCTCCAGCGCGGAGAGCCGCTTGCTCGCCGAGGGCTGGGCGATGCCGAGGCGTGCCGCCGCGCTGCCGAGACTGCCCGTCTCCGCGACGAGGACGAGCAGCCGCAGCGACTCCGGGTCCGGCAGGCGGCCGGACCCGGCGGGGTCGAGCGGACCGGCCCCCGCCCCGCTCGTCACCGGCGGACTGACGGCCGTGGCGGTCGTCTGACTCATGCCCATGGGCTATGACCTCCTCTGCAAGTGGGGGCTACGCGGACGCGCGGGCGCCCGGAACAGTCGCGGACATGAGTGATGCTCTCGACTTCCAGTCCGCGGCGCCGACCGCCGCACCTGTGGACCGGCGCACGCCGCAGCACGCGGACGTGCCCCGGCCGTCCCGCCGGAGCGTCTGGGCGGCCCGGGTGCCGGGCCTGGCCGCGGCGCTGGCCGTGGCCGTGGCGGGCACCGCGGCCGGCCGGCTGGTACCGGTCGTCGGCGGCCCGGTGTCCGGGATCGTGCTGGGCGTGCTGGTCGCCGTCCTCGCCGGGCCGCGCCCGCGGCTGCGGTCCGGGATCGACTTCGCCGGCAAGCCGGTGCTGAAGTCCGCGGTCGTCGTCCTCGGTTCCCAGCTGTCGCTGGTGCAGATCGCCAGGGTGGGGGCCGGCTCGCTGCCGGTGACGATCGGCACCCTGGCGCTGTGCCTGGCCGCCGCGTACGGCCTCGGCCGGTGGCTCGGGGTGGTCGGCGACCTGCGCACCCTGATCGGCGTGGGGACGGGTGTCTGCGGCGCGTCGGCGATCGCCGCGGTGACGCCGGTCATCGGAGCGGCCGGCGCCGAGGTCGCGTACGCGATCTCCACGGTCTTCCTGTTCAACATCGCCGCGGTCCTCGTCTTCCCGGTGGTCGGACACCTGCTCGGGCTGAGCCAGCACGCCTTCGGGCTGTTCGCCGGGACGGCGGTCAACGACATGTCGTCCGTGGTCGCCGCGGCCGCCACCTACGGCCCGGGCGCGGCCGACTACGGCGTCGTCGTGAAGCTCACCCGCACGCTGATGATCATCCCGATCTGCCTGGTGCTGTCGGCGCTGGTCGCCCGGCGGGCCCGCCGCGGGGCGGGCGCCGCCGTCACCCGGGTGCGGGTGGCCGGACTGGTGCCGGGATTCCTCCTGGCCTTCCTCGCCGTGGCCGGGGCGAACACCGCCGGGCTCGTGCCCGCCGGGGCCCGGCACGGCCTCGGCGGGCTCGCGGTCTTCCTGATCACCGTGGCGCTGTCGGCGATCGGGCTCTCCACCGACCTCGGCGGACTGCGCCGCGCCGGGCCCCGGCCGCTCGTCCTCGGCGGCTGCCTGTGGCTCGTCGTGTCCGTCGGCAGCCTGGGGCTGCAGTGGCTGACCGGGACGCTCTGACCCGGCTCCCGCGCGGACTCACCGGGTCCGCGACCGCCGGACACCGCGCGCGTACTCGGCGAACCAGGCCAGCATCTCCGGGGCGGTGACGGCCCCCTCGCCGCTCACCTCGGCGACGTCCGCGCCCTGGAGGATGCGCTTGACCGGGACCTCCAGCCGCTTCCCCGTCAGGGTGCGCGGCACCGCGGGCACTGCGGTGACGGTGTCCGGCACGTGCCTGGGCGACAGCTGGTGCCGGATCGCCGCGGTGATCCCGGCCCGCAGCGCGTTGTCGAGGACGGCGCCCTCCGCGAGGACCACGAACAGCGGCATGTGGTAGCCGCCGTCCGGCAGTTCGGCCCCCACGACCAGGCTGTCCGCGACCTCGGGGAGCTGCTCCACCACGGCGTAGATGTCGGCGGACCCCATCCGCACGCCCATCCGGTTGAGCGTGGAGTCGGAGCGTCCGGCGACCACGACGGTGAGGTCGTCCCCGACCGTCACCCAGTCGCCGTGCCGCCACACGCCCGGGTACGTGTCGAAGTAGCTCGCCCGGTAGCGCGAGCCGTCCGGGTCGCCGACGAAGTGCAGCGGCATCGACGGCAGCGGCGCCGTCACCACCAGTTCGCCCTGCCGGCCGGTCAGCGGCCGGCCGGACGGGTCCCAGGAGGCGAGGGCGACACCGAGCGCGGGGCACGGGATCCGGCCGACCCGGACGGGCAGCAGGGCGCTGGCACCGGCGAGGACCGAGCAGATGTCGGTGCCGCCGCAGATGGACTGCAGCCACACGTCCGGCCCGAGCCGGTCGTGCACCCAGCGCCAGGTGCTCGGCGGCAGTGCGGACCCGGTCTGCAGGACGGTCCGCAGCGCGCCGAGGTCGTGGCGGGCCGCGGGACGGGAGTCCGCCCGCTCGGCGGCGGTCAGGTAGGCCGCGCCCACCCCGACCACCGTGGCGCCGGTCCGTTCGGCGACCCGCCAGACGCCGTCGGTGTCGGGGTGGGTGGGGCTGCCGTCGTACAGCACCAGGGTGCTGCCGTGCAGCAGGCCGCCGACCATGAAGTTCCACACCATCCAGCCGGTGGTGGTGTGGAAGAAGTACCGGTCCTCGGCGCGCAGGTCGCAGCCGAGGCCGAGCGCCTTGAGCAGTTCGACGACGATGCCGCCGTGGCCCTGCACGATGCCCTTGGGCCGGCCGGTGGTGCCGGAGGACCAGAGGATCCACAGCGGGTGGTCGAAGGGCAGGTCCGCGAAGTCGAGCGGGACGTCCCCGGCCGTCAGCGGGGCCCACCGGTGCTGCCGCACGTCGCCGCGCGGCGACCACACCGACGCCGGCGCGGGCGCCGCCGGGCGGAGGTGGTCGATCGTGACCAGGTGCCGCAGGGTGGGCAGCCCGGCGGTGATCTCGGCGACGGCCGGGAGCCGGTCGTACTCCTTGCCGCCGTGGCGGTAGCCGTCCACGGCGAGCAGGACGGTCGGTTCGGCCTGCCGGAGCCGGGAGAGCACGCCGGCCGTGCCGAAGTCCGGTGAGCAGACCGTCCACACCGCGCCGACGGCCGCGGAGGCCAGCAGCGCGACCACGGTGTGCGGCGTGTTCGGCAGGTAGCCGGCGACCCGGTCGCCGGGCTGCACACCCATCTCCCGCAGCCCGGCGGCCAGGGCCCCCACCTGGCGCCGGAGTTCGCGCCAGGAGGTCTCCTCGGGCCCGCCGTCCTCGGTCAGTGCGACGAGGGCGGGCCGCTCGTCGGTGGCCCGGGCGAAGCAGCGCTCGGCGAAGTTCAGGCGCGCCCCGGGGAACCAGTCGGCCCCGGGCATGGCCGCGTCGCCGAGCACCCTCTCGTAGCCGGAGACGGCGTCGAGGCCGTAGTGCTCCCAGACCGCCGACCAGAAGCCGGGCAGGTCGTCGGTGCTCCACCTCCACAGTTCCGCGTAGTCCGGGAAGCGCAGCCCCCGGGTGCGTTCCAGCCGCTTCAGGAAGCCGGCCACGCCGGACTTCTCCGTCGAGGCCGGGCTCGGGGACCACAGCAGGTCGGTATCGGTGCTCATCGTCGCCTTCCGGTGGTGCGGGTGGAAAAACGGGGGGCGTGTCCGACGGCTCCCGCGTCTGGCGGGAGCCGTCGGACACGCCCCGGTGTGCCGGTGTCGTCAGCCGAACTCGAGTTCGCGGACCAGCTCCGCCGCCTGCGGCCAAGGACCGTAGCCGGAGGCGGGGTTGAGATGGCCGACCGCTCCGAGCCCGATCAGGCGGCTGCCCCAGGCGGCCGCCATCCCGGCGACCCTCTGCGGGTGGCCGAGCGGGTCGTCGTCGCTCATCGCGACGATGCTGGGGAACGGCAGGGCCGTTCTCGGCGTCGGGGTCCAGCCCTTCTGCCGGAGCGCCTCCGGGGTGGGATAGCCCTCGGGCAGCGGGGTGTCGAAGTCCGGCGGGGTGGCCAGCAACGCGCCGTGGACCGGGCGTCCGGTCCGCAGCGCCCAGTGGACGGTGGTCATCACCCCGGCGCTGTGGGCGACCAGGATCGGCGGCCCGGGCGCCTCGGCGACCGTCTCCTCGAGGGCGGCGACCCGGGCCTCGCAGTCGATCCGGTCGTCGTCGCCGGCCAGCGGCGGGACGGTGCGGACGTCCCGGCCGGCGGCGGCGAGCCCGTCGGCGAGGACGGTCTGCCAGTGGTCGGCCACGTGGCCGCGCAGCCCGGGGACGATCACGACCGGGGGAGGGAGGGGGGAGCTCATGCGGGTGTCTCCGCTTCGTGGGGGGCCGGGGCGAAGCCGTTCAGGCGGCGCAGGTCGGTGCGGTAGCGGCTGCGGCCGACCAGGAAGCAGGCCGAGGCCAGCAGGGCGACCAGGGGGACGAGCTGCAGCGCGCCGAGCAGGCCGGTGCGGTCCGCGATCATCCCGGTGACCGCAGGCCCGGGGGCCAGGCCGAGGAGGCTGTTGGCCAGGGTGAGGGTGCCGAAGGCGGTCGCCGGGATCGCGTCCGGGGTCAGATTGGCGACCATGGCGGCCGCCGGGCCGGCCGTCGCGCCGGAGAGCAGTGCGCCGGCGCCGAGCAGGAGGAGCTGGGGCGCCCCCGTCGGGATCCGGAACGCGGCCGTCAGCAGCACCAGTGATCCCAGGCTGCAGGCGAGGGCGACGAGCCACTTGCGGGCCGGGTCGGACCGGCTGATCCGGTCGGACGCCATGCCGCCGCCGACCATGCCGATGCCGATGAGCAGGGCGTAGAGCCCCGCCGTGCCGCCGGCCCTGGCCGTGGGCATCCCGTAGTAGCGGTTGAAGAAGCTGGGCAGCCAGGCGATCAGCGCTCCGGGGATGAACAGCTGGAGCCCGCTGCCGACGTACGCGCCGACCACCGAGACCGAGGAGAACAGCTTGGGCAGCAGGGCGCGCAGTGGTGCCGCCGCCGCGCGCTCCGCCCGGCTCGGGCGCGGTCCGGGGTGCAGCCGCTTCTCGGTGACCACCAGGGCGAAGACCACCGCGAGGACCAGCCCGAAGATCCCCATGGTGCCGAACGCCCAGCGCCAGCCCAGGTGTTGGCCGACGGCGCCGCCGATCGCGACGCCGAGGACGGAGCCGAACGCGCCGCCGGCGATGAACGCCCCCGAGAGGGTGGCCCGCATGCCGATCGGGAAGACGCTGAGCACCACGGCGATGCCGACACTGCCGTAGGCGGCCTCGCCGATGCCGACGAAGAGACGGCCGACGAACATCTGGCCGTAGTCCGCCGCCACCGCGCAGCCGAGGGTCGCCACGCTCCACGTGATCGCCGCGGCCACCAGGCTCCGCACCCGGCCCCAGCGGTCGGCGAGCAGCGACATCGGGAAGGCCAGCACGCCGACCGCCAGGGCGACGACGCCGCTGAGCGATCCCAACTTGGCGTCCGTCAGCATCCATTCGGCCTTCAGCAGCGGGAAGACCGCATTCAGCACCTGCCGTGACATGTAGTCCGAGAGGAGCAGTCCGAAACTCAGCGCGAAGACCACCCAGGCGTAGCGCCTGGACACGGCCGGCGCCTGGGCAGCGGCGGCCGGAGCCGCCGCCGGCTCCGCATCGGTGTGAAACGCCATTGTTACCACCTCACCTGTTGCTGGGACGGGCTCAGAAGGGTCTGTCTCCGACGATTCCGGCGCGCTCCATCCGGCGGACGGCGGGCCAGTAGTCCTGCACGGCGTAGTGCTGGGTGGAGCGGTTGTCCCAGATCGCGACGCTGTTCGGCTGCCAGCGCCAGCGCACCTGGTACTCGGGGATCGCCGCCTGGCTGATCAGGTACGTCAGCAGGTTGGCGGCGCCCGGGGCGTAGTCCAGGCCGAAGCGGACGTTCTCCGGGGTGTGGTAGTTGACGAAGTGCGTGGTGAAGCCGTTGACGAAGAGGATCTTCTCGCCGGTCTCGGGGTGGGTGCGCACCACCGGGTGCTCGGCGTCCGGGTACTGGGCCTTCAGCCGGTGGCGCGCCTCGGTCGGCATCACCGCGCCGAACGTCGCCTCGATGCTGTGCCGGGCCCGCAGGCCCTCGATCTGCTCCTTGACGTGGTCCGGCAGCCGGCGGTACGCCTCGGCCATGTTGACCCAGAGCGTGTCGCCGCCGACCGGCGGGGTCACGACGCAGCGCAGGACCGCGCCCATCGCCGGGGTCTCCCGCCAGGTGCCGTCGGTGTGCAGGGCGTTCTCGTAGTGCTCGGGCGCGCTGTCGAGCTCCTTGTAGATGCGCACCAGCCCGGGGTGGTCGGGGTCGCTGCCGGCCACCGGGTGGTCCTCCAGCGGGCCGAACCGCCGGGCGAAGGCGACGTGTTCGGCCCGGGTGATGTCCTGGTCCCGCAGGAACAGGACCTTGTGCCGGAGCAGGAGCTCCCTGATCTCGGCGAACAGGTCGGCGTCGCGGGAGGCGTCGCCGAGGTTCACCCCGGACAGTTCGGCGCCGATGGTGCAGGTCAGCGGCTCGACCTTGATCGAGCGGCGGACGGAGGGGCGCACCAGGGCCGGTGCGGCCGGGCCGGGGAGGGCGGTCTGGTTCATGTGGATCCTCCGGGGGAGGCGGTGGGGTCCGCGCCGGGCGCGGGTGCGGGGTCCGCGGCGCGGGTGGGTCCGCGGTGCGGGTCAGAGGACGAAGACGGAGGAGCCGGTGGTCCGGCCGCCCTCCAGGTCGCGGTGCGCCTGTGCGGCGTCCTTGAGCGAGTAGCGCTGGTTGATCTCGATCCTGATCCGGCCGGCGGCGACGTGGCCGAAGAGCTCGCCCGCGAGCTCGGCGCGTTCCGCCGGGTCCGCGATGTAGTCGGCGAGTGCCGGCCTGGTCACGAACACCGAGCCGTGCAGGGCGAGTTGCATGGCGTCGATCGGCGGGACGGGGCCGGAGGCGGTGCCGAAGCAGACCAGCAGTCCGCGTCGCCGCAGCGAGGCGAGCGAACCGGCGAAGGTGGTCCGCCCGACGCTGTCGAAGACGACCGGCACGCCCTCGCCGCCGGTGAGCTCCCGCACCCGGGCGGCGACGTCCTCCTCGCGGTAGTACACGACGTGGTCGCAGCCGTGGGCGCGGGCGAGTTCGGCCTTCTCGGTGCTGGAGACCGTGCCGATCACGGTGAGGCCGAGCAGCTTGGCCCACTGGCAGAGGATCAGGCCGACGCCGCCCGCCGCCGCGTGCAGCAGCACCGTGTCGCCGGCCTGCAGCGGGTGGATCCGGCGCAGCAGGTAGGCGGAGGTGAGGCCGCGCATGGTCATGGCGGCGGCCGTCTCGAAGCCGATCGCGTCGGGCAGCTTGATCAACGAGCCGGTGGGCATGACCCGTTCGGTGCTGTAGGCGCCGAGCGGGCTGCCGGTGTAGGTCACGCGGTCGCCCTCGGCGAAGCCGGTGACGCCGGGGCCGACGGCCTCCACCGTGCCGGCCGCCTCCACACCGAGTCCGGCGGGCAGCGGGGCGGGGTAGAGCCCCGTCCGGAAGTACGTGTCGGCGAAGTTGAGGCCGACGGCCGCGTGGCGGATCCGGACCTCGCCCGGGCCCGGCGCCCCGACCTCGACCTCCTCCCAGCGCAGGACGTCGGGACCGCCGGTCTCGTGGAAGCGGATGGCGTGGGCCATGGGGTGCTCCGTTGCTCTGGTCTCGGGGCTGGTCGTGGTGTGCCGCGGGGGTCAGTGCTTGACGTCGCGGAGCATGAAGCCGCGCTGCCCGGGGCGGCGGTTCGGCACCATGCCGAGCTGCGCCAGGGTCTCCTCGGTGTCCGCGTAGTACTCGCCGAGGTGGTAGATCTCCTTCGCCTCGGCGCCGCTCGCGACGTCGCGGCCGAGGGCGTCGGCGATCGTGACCATCTGCTCGACCTGCTGCACCGAGGTCATCCGCTCGCCCTTGCGGCCCCACAGGTTGTCCTCGTTGCCGACGCGCACGTGGCAGCCGAGGGCGATGCCGATGGCGTTCATCGGGGCGACGGCGCGCATCGAGCTCTCGATGGTGAGCACCGCGCCGTCCGGCACCCGGCGGACGAACTCGATCAGGTCGGCGGGGTGCCGGCCGGCGAAACCGCCGCCGATGGCCACGTAGTTGAGCACCAGCGGCCCGGTGTACACGCCGGAGCGGATCAGCCGCTCGACGGTCTCCAGCTGGGCGATGGTGGCGAGCTGGAAGTGCGGCTGGATGCCCTTGTCCCGCAGCCGCTCCAGGTGCTCCAGGTAGAACTCCGGCCCGGCCTCCAGGTACATGTCGCGGTACGCGCGGTAGTACTCGGGCTTGGCGATCGAGGTGCCCTCCAGGTCGTCCGCCGTCATGATCTCGACGATGTTCATCTGGCTGGTGTTGATCGCGATGGTGACCTGGTCCGGCTTGGGGTCGAGCTCCGCGAGCATGTGACGGGTGTCGTAGGACAGCCACTCGGCGTCCGCGCCCTCGCCCTCGGGGGCGAAGGAGATCGAGCCGCCGATCTGCAGCACCATGTCCGGCACCGCCTGGCGCAGCCGGCCGACCAGCTCGTTGAACATCGACAGCCGCTTGGAGCCCTTGCCGTCCAGCTCGCGGACGTGGATGTGCAGGACGGTGGCGCCCGCGTTGTAGCAGTCGACGGCCGCCTGCACGTGCTCGTCCATGGTGAGCGGCAGGTCGGGGGCGTCGCCGGGCAGCCACTCGGGCCCGTAGGGTGCGGCCTGGATGACCAGCTTCTGCTGGTTCTCGGGCAGCAGGGAGTCGTCGAGGAAGTGCACGGTCCGTCTCCTTCGTCGGATGGGGTGGGCGCCGGTGCGGCGAGGGACGCCGCGGTACGGGGCGCCGTGGCGCGAGCCGCTTCAGTGCTGAACGCTGTGGTGCTGAACGCTGTGGTGCTGAGCGCTGCGGTGCGGGGCGGTGCGGGTCCGGCCCGGCGGACGGGGCTCGGACGGCGTGGTGCTCCCGGCCGGCGGGGCGAAGGCTGAGGGTGGGCCCCCGCCCGGCCCGTCGTTGCGGGGCCGGCGGTCTCTCGCGGTGCAGCAAAGGTAGGGCGCGCCGGGCGGCCGTGCTTGACCGTGGGTGACAGCGGACTTTCCATTTGGGGACACCCGTCCCGGGGTGCCGACGCGGTCAGTGCTCCGCGGTCTGCCCCCGGCGCTCGCGCCACTCCCGGGCGGTGCAGCCGAACTGCTCGCGGAACCAGCGGGAGAACGCGCTGGGCGCCGAGAACCCCAGCAGGTCGGCGATCTCGGTGAGCGACCGCCGGCCGTTGGCCACGAACTGCTCGGCGAGCTGCACCCGCGTCGCGTTGAGCAGTGAGGAGAAGGTCTCGCCCGACTGCGCGAGATGGCGGTGCACCGTGCGCCGGTCCACGCCCAGGCTGCGGGCGACCTGCTCGATCGAGCAGCGCCCGGTCGGCAGCAGCACCTCGATCAGCTCGCGCACCCGGTCCGGCACGGTGGTGTCCCGGGGGACGGCGATGGCCTCGAAGTACTGCCGGGCGTACGTCCGCAGCTGCGGGTCGGACATCGCGTTGGGCGAGTCGAGGTCGCCCGCGTAGAAGACGATGCCGTCGAACTCCCGGCCGAACTCCACCGTCGAACCGAAGACCCGCCGGTGGGTGCCGGTGTCCGCCGGGGCGGGATGGGTGAAGCAGACGGACAGCGGACGCCAGTGGGCGCCGAGGAAGCCCAGCAGGACGCGGTGGAAGGCCCCCACGGCCAGTTCGGTCGCCTGGCGGTGCTCCAGCGGTTCGCCGAGGTCCAGCCCGACCTTGATCGTCGCCAGCCCGTCGCGCTCGGAGAGCCGGGTGTGCAGCACCTCGTTGTACATGTGCTCGTGCCGGAGCATGAGCCCGAGCGCGCTGCGCACGTCCGGCTCCTCGCGCAGGACGAGGCTGATCGGGCCGAGGCTGGAGAACCGCCGGAACTCGGACATCCGCAGGCCGAAGTCCTCGTGCCGGGCGGCGGCGGCCGAGAGCTCCAGCAGGTGGACAACGGCCGCGCCGGAGATCCACCGGTCCTGCACGGCGAGGCCGGCGGCATCCAGGCCGACCCGCTTCATCAGCGGCTGCGGGTCGAGGCCCAGCGACCGGCTCAGCTCGACGTATCCGCTCAGCGCGGCGGTGCGGACCAGTGGCCTCACGGGATCAACTCCCTCGGAGAATGTCCCCAAGTGGTAAGCCAACTGTCACGTGAAGTCAAGCAGTGCGACGGGCGGACTCCTAGCGTTGCACCACCGCCGAGCAGGTCGGCAGCCCGGCCCCTGGCGGCGGACGGCCGCCCGGCGGGGGAAGGAGCCCACGGAATGCTGCAGGAGCACCTCACCGGACCGGCCGCCTGGCACGGCCCCGACCTGGCGGGCCGCGACACGTGGACCGTCCGGCTGTCACCGGCGCACCTCGCCGAGCTGGACGCCGCACTGCACACCGCACGCAGTCGCGGAACCACCCTGCTGAGGTCGACCGCGGCGGACTTCCCGCTGCCGACCCTCGCCGCCGAACTGGACGGCATCGCCGAGGAGTTGGAGAACGGCCGGGGATTCGTCCTGGTGAAGGGCCTGCCGGTCGACCGGTGCGGCGCGGGCGCGGCGGCCAACGTCCTCTGGGGGATCGGCCGGCACCTCGGCGCCCCGGTCTCCCAGAACGCCGCCGGCCACCTGCTCGGCCACGTCCGCGACACCGGCCGGACGCTGGCCGACCCCGCGACCCGCGGCTACCAGACCCGCAACGCCCTCGGGTTCCACACCGACGGCTCCGACGTCCTCGCCCTGCTCTGCCTGCGCCCGGCCGCCGCGGGCGGACGGATCGGCCTGGCCAGCTCCGCCGCCGTCCACAACGCCGTCCTGGCGCACCGCCCCGACCTGGCGCGCCGCCTCTACCGCCGGTACGCCGTGGACCGCAGGGAGGAGCACGGCCCGGGCGAGCGCCCCTACGACACCGTGCCCCTCGCCTGCTGGCACGCCGGCCGGCTCAGCCTGCGCTACCACCGGTGCCACCTGGAGTCCGCACAGCGGTTCCCCGACGCGCCGCGGCTGGAGCCGGCCGACACCGAACTGTTCGACCTGATCGACGGGGCGGCCTCCTCCCCGGCGGCCCGCCTCGACCTCGACCTGGAGGCCGGCGACCTGCTCCTGGTCAACAACCTCGCCGTCCTGCACTCCCGCTCCGCCTACCGGGACGGCCCCGGACACCGCCGCCACCTGCTGCGGCTCTGGCTCGCCCTGCGCCGGGGCCGGCCGCTGCCGCCCGCCCTGTGGACGGACCCGCACCGGGCCGACACCGCCCCCGGCCGCGGCGGCGTCCCACCCCGCGACGTGATCGCCCCGCAGCACCGGGCGGACCGCACGGTCCGCCTCCCGTACCGGAGCCACCACCGGCTCGCCCCGAAGGAGACCACGCCATGACCAACCTCGCCTCGCTCCTGGTGTCCTCGGCCCGGGAGCACGGGGAACGGACCGCCGTCCGGCAGGACGGGACCGTCCTGAGCTACACCCGGCTGGAGGACGCCAGCGCCCGGCTGGCCGCACTGCTGCACGCGGACGGCGTCCGGCCCGGCGACCGGGTGGCCCTGGTCCTGCCCAACGTCGCGCTCTTCCCCGTCGCCTACTACGCCGTGCTGCGCGCCGGCGCCGTCGTGGTGCCCATGAACCCGCTGCTGAAGGCCCGTGAGATGGCCTTCGTCCTGCGGGACTCCGGGGCCCGCACCGTCCTGACCGCCCCGCCCTTCGCCTACGAGGTCGCCGAGGCCGCCGCGGACGCCGGGGTCGGCAGCCTGGTCGTCGAGGCCACCGCCTTCGACACCCTGCTCGGCAGCATCCCGCCGCTGCACGGGGTCGCCGAGCGGGCCGCCGAGGACACCGCGGTGATCCTCTACACCTCGGGCACCACGGGTACGCCGAAGGGCGCCGAGCTCACCCACCGCAACCTGCTCAGCAACGCCGTGACCTGCGTCGAGACGCTCTTCGAACTCGGCCCGGAGGACGTCCTGTTCGGCGGCCTCCCGCTGTTCCACGCCTTCGGGCAGACCTGCGCGATGAACGCCGCCGTCGCGGCCGGCGCCGCCCTCACCCTGCTGCCGCGCTTCGACCCCCGGCAGGCCCTGGAGATCCTCCGGCGGGACGGCGCCACCGTCTTCCTCGGCGTGCCCACCATGTACACCGCGCTGCTCAACACCGTTGCCCCGGACGGCCTGGACCTCCCGCAGGTGCGGCTGGCCGTGTCGGGCGGCGCCGCGCTGCCCGTCGAGGTGCTGCACACCTTCGAGCGCTCGTTCGGCACCGTCGTGCTGGAGGGGTACGGACTCTCCGAGACCGCCCCGGTGGCCTCGTTCAACCACCCCGGCCGGCCCCGCCGGGCCGGCTCGATCGGCCTCCCGGTCCGCGGCGTGGAACTCAGGCTCGTGGCCGCCGACCGCAGCCCGGCCGGGCCCGGTGAGGTCGGCGAGATCGCGATCCGCGGCGAGAACGTGATGAAGGGGTACTGGAACCGGCCGGAGGCGACCGAGGAGGCCTTCCAGGACGGCTGGTTCCACAGCGGCGACCTGGCCCGGGTCGACGAGGACGGCTACTACTACATCGTCGACCGCAAGAAGGACCTGATCATCCGCGGCGGGTACAACGTCTACCCGAGGGAGGTCGAGGAGGTGCTGTACGAGCACCCGGCGGTGGCCGAGGCGGCGGTCGTCGGTGTCCCGCACGAGCACCACGGGGAGGAGATCGCCGCCGTGATCGTCCTCCGGGAGGGTGCGCACACCACCGCCGACCTGATCCGCGAGCACGTCAAGCAGCGGGTGGCCGCCTACAAGTACCCCCGGATCGTCACCTTCACCGAGCAGCTCCCCAAGGGCGCCACCGGCAAGATCCTCAAGCGCGAGATCGTGGTCGAGCAGCCCGCGGCGACCTGACCCGGCTCTGCTCCGAGCGGGCCGCAGCGGCAGGTCGACCGTACAACGGCGTTCCGGGCAGGTCGCGTTGAAGGATGCGCCGGTTCCGGTCGACCTGCCCGCGGTGGCCGAGGGGTACTCATCGGTCTTCCCGCACGCCGAACTTGCGGGCATCGCCCCTGCTCGGCCGGACCGCAGCCCGCGCTATTGGTCCAGACCTATTGACCACGCCTCGCCGCCCCTCCTACGATCCGGACCGGCACAGCCCCCACATGTCCCCACCTCACCCGCAGCCGGACGTCACACCCCCACGTACTGGTCATGTCCATGACTGACGCCCGGCGGGAAGGGAGCACAGCATGTTCCGTCGAAGGTCGCGGACCCCGCGTCCCCCGGGCGACGTCCGCCCCTGCCCGGAGCCCGGCTTCGAACGCGCCCCGCAGGTGCACCGCGCCCGCCACGCCGCGCACGGTTCGACCGTCCTGAGGCGCGCCGTCGCCGGCGTGAGCGCCGCCGCCGTCATCGGCGGCGGCATCGCGGTGGCCGGCTCCGTCACGGCCGGGGCCGCCGCCACCAACCTGGTCGCCAACCCCGGATTCGAGAGCGGGCTCTCCGGCTGGACCTGCTCCGGCGGCTCCGGCACGGCCGTCGGCAGCCCGGTCCACGCCGGCACCTCCGCGCTCAAGGCCACGCCGACCGGCCAGGACACCGCCCAGTGCGCGCAGACCGTCAGCGTGCAGCCCAACTCCCAGTACACGCTGAGCGCCTACGTCCAGGGCAGCTACGTCTACCTCGGCGCCACCGGCACCGGCCTCACCACCGCCCCCTCCACCTGGACGCCGAACAACGCGTCGTACGGCCAGCTGAGCGTCAGCTTCACCACCGGGGCGACCACCACCTCGGTGACCGTCTACGTGCACGGCTGGTACGGGCAGTCCGCGTACTACGCGGACGACGTGTCGCTCACCGGCCCCGGCGGCAGCAGCCCCTCGCCGAGCTCCAGCACCAGCCCGTCGACCAGCGCCTCGCCGAGCACCAGCACCTCTCCCTCCACCAGCACCAGCCCGTCCGGCAGTCCGACCACCAGCGCCTCGCCCAGCGGCAGTTCGACGGGCGACACCTGCCCCACGAAGCCGAAGCCGTCCGGCAAGGTCCTGCAGGGCTACTGGGAGAACTGGGACGGCGCCTCCAACGGCGTCCACCCCGGCATGGGCTGGGTGCCGATCACGGACAGCCGGATCGCCGCGCACGGCTACAACGTCGTCAACGCCGCCTTCCCGGTGATCCTCTCGGACGGCACCGTCCTGTGGCAGGACGGCATGGACGCGGGCGTCAAGGTCTCGACCCCCGCCGAGATGTGCCAGGCCAAGGCGGCCGGGGCGACGATCCTGATGTCCATCGGCGGTGCCGCCGCGGGCATCGACCTGAGCTCCAGCGCCGTCGCCGACAGGTTCGTCGCGACCGTCGTCCCGATCCTCAAGAAGTACAACTTCGACGGGATCGACATCGACATCGAGACCGGCCTCTCCGGCAGCGGCAGCATCACCACCCTGTCCGCCTCCCAGGCCAACCTGGTGCGCATCATCGACGGCGTGCTGGCCCAGATGCCCGCGGGCTTCGGCCTGACCATGGCCCCCGAGACCGCGTACGTCACCGGCGGAAGCGTCACCTACGGCTCGATCTGGGGCGCCTACCTGCCGATCATCAAGAAGTACGTCGACAACGGCCGCCTCTGGTGGCTGAACATGCAGTACTACAACGGCAGCATGTACGGCTGCTCCGGCGACTCCTACCAGGCCGGCACCGTCCAGGGCTTCACCGCGCAGACCACCTGCCTGAACAACGGCCTGGTAATCCAGGGCACCACCGTGAAGGTGCCCTACGACAAGCAGGTGCCCGGCCTGCCGGCCCAGTCCGGCGCGGGCGGCGGCTACATGGCGCCGAGCCTGGTCGGCCAGTCGTGGAACGCCTTCGGCGGCTCGCTGAAGGGACTCATGACCTGGTCGATCAACTGGGACGGCTCGAAGGGCTGGACCTTCGGCGACAACGCCAAGGCCCTCCAGGGCCGCTGACCTCCCACTGACGTCCCGTTGACGTCCCGCTGAACCCCGCGCCCCGGTGCACGGCCCCGAGCCGCAGTCGGTCACCGACCGACCTGCCCTCGGGCCCGGGCCCGGGGCGCGGCCGTGGAGCGTCGACCGGGGCGGGGCAATGGTTGACCACCTGAATAATTGAGTCTACGGTTCTATCGGCGCGCGAGGTTCGCATCCGCAGCAGCCTCCGATCCACCGGGAGCGCCGTTCCGTCCAGAGAGGCGCAGCTGGTATGACGACGTCCGGCCTCCGGGTCCCCGGGACCGCCCCGATCGACCACCGTGCGGCCGTCGCCGCGGAGACCGCCCGCTTCGCGGCGGCCCTCGACGGCGCCGACTTCGCGACCCCGGTGCCGAGTTGCCCCGGTTGGACGCTGGCCGACCTGGTCCGGCACGCGGGCAGCGTGCACCGCTGGTTCTCCGTGCTGCTGCACGGGCGGATCCAGGAGCCGCCGCGGAGCCGCGACGTCGACCTGCAGCTGCCCGCCGGCGACGACGGGTGGGCCGACTGGCTGGCCGGGAGCGCGGCGGTCGCGGCGGACGCCTTCCGGGCCACCGACCCGGACGCCCCGATGTGGGCCTGGGGCGCCGACCAGCACGCCCGGTTCTGGGCGCGCCGGATGCTGTTCGAGACCCTGGTGCACCGGGTCGACGCGGAGCTGGCCCTCGGGGTGCGGCCGGAGGTCGACCGCACGCTCGCCGCCGACGGCGTGGACGAGTTCCTGACCAACCTCCCCTTCGCCGGCCTGTTCGCCCCCGAGGTGGCCGAGCTCCGCGCGGACGACCGCACGATCCGCTTCCGCGCGACCGACGGGAACGAGAGCTGGCTGGTCCGCCTGCGGCCGGACGGCTTCGGCCTCGACCCGGCCGACGACGGATCGGCCCCCGCCGACGCGACCGTCCGGGGCGCCGCCGTCGACCTGCTGCTGCTCGTGTACGGACGGCCCTCCCTCGGCAAGGACGCCGTCGCCCGGGAGGGGGACGCGGAGCTGCTGGCGCACTGGTTCGCCCACTCGGCCTTCTGAACCCGCCGGGCCGCCGGGCCGCCGGGGAGCGATGGCGGACGGGCGCCTGGGGCGGGCGGGGCGCGCGGGACGGTGCGGGCGTCGGCCGCAGGGATGGCGTGAATTCGACGTGCGCGTGGCGCGGTTTCGAGGTAAGCGGGTCCGGGAAAATCGGGAGGTACTGAGCATTCCGGGTGGCTGAGGGAGCGTCTCATGACCCACCGTGACTCCGGATTCGACCCGCAGGACCAGGACCCGCAGACCGTTCAGCGCCTCCGCTTCGGCGTCGGCGTCATCGGGTTCCTCCTGCCGATCGTCCTCCTCGTCGGAAACATCATCACGTCGGCGCGGCTCACACTGCTCGCCTCCATGAGCGCGTCGTACTACACGCACATGCGCAACGTCTTCGTCGGCAGTCTGTGCGCCATCGGCGTCTTCCTGATCTGCTACCGCCACGACCGACGCGAGGACCGGCTGAGCTCACTGGCCGGGGTGTTCGCGATCCTGGTGGCGATGTTCCCCACCCTGCCGCCGACGTCCGTCACCCCGCACCCCACCCAGGTGCAGACGACGGTCGGCATCCTCCACCTCTGCTTCGCCGCAGGACTGTTCGGCCTGCTCGCGTTCTTCTGCCTGCGGCTGTTCGGCGACGGCCGGGGCCGGCCGGGACACCGCATCCACAACGCGGTCTACCTGGTGTGCGGTTGGGTCGTCGTCGGCTGCACCGTCATGATCGCCACGGCCGGCGTGCTGCACTTCGCGTGGGACCTCCCGCTGACCCTGACGTACGTCGGCGAGGCGGTGTCGGTGTTCGCGTTCGGTGTCGCGTGGCTCGTCAAGAGCGCGGCGATCGGCGCGGTCGCGTCCACGGCCTCACCCGGTCCGGCTCCGGCCTGATCACGGACATCCCCGGGCGCGGACCGCGCCCCCGTCGCCCCGCGCTCCCCGGGACCGTTCCCGGGGAGCGCGGGGCCGCGTTCAGAGCAGCCCCGCGCGGAGGCCGTCCCGCCACTCCGTGGCGAGCACCGCGTAGACGAGGGTGTCGCGCCAGGTGCCGTCCGAGCGCCGCGCGTGGCGGCGCAGCGGCCCCTCCCGGACGGCGCCGAGGCCGGACAGCGTGAGCTGGGTGCGCACGTCGAGGTGGTCGACCTGCCACTGGACACGGCCGAAGCCCAGGTCGTCGAAGGCGTGGCGGAGCAGGAGGAAGTGGGCCTCGGCGGTCATCGGGGTCTCCCAGGTGTTCCGCGCGGCCCAGTGCCAGCCGATGTCCAGGCGCTCGTCGACGACCGCGATGTCGGTGTACGCGATCCAGCCGGCGGCCCGGGTGGAGCCCGCCGGGACGATCGCGAACATCACCGCGTTCCCCGCCGACTGCTGGGCGAGCCGCTGTTCGACCAGCATGTGCATCTCGCCGAGCGTGTAGGGAGTGACCACCGGGAGCCACTGCCAGAGGCCGTCGTCACGGCTGCCCGCGAGGTGCAGGTCGGGTACGTGCGCCGTGGTCAGCGGCTCCAGCCGGACGTACCGGCCGTGCAGGACGACGGGCGCGAGGGGCCGTGGTGCCATGCCGAGCAGGCTAACCCCGCCCGGCGATTCCTGACAGGGGTATGCCAGAGCCCGGCCCGCATCCGGCAGTACCGGGTGGCCCGCACCTGGCAGGACCGGGTGGCCCGCACCCGGCAGGACCGGGCGGCGCCCGGCCGTCGGTCCCGCCCGGGGGCGGGCCGTGCCACCCCGCCGGTCGGCGGGTGACGGCGTCCGCCGATCGCCCGATGCACCCCCAGGGCCGGCCCGGCAGAGTGGACGGCATGTCAGAAACCGCCGGGACGGTGACCGCCGCGGAGCGCCGCGACCGGCAGTCCGGGCCGCGTCCCGCCCGCCTGGTCGGACTCGACCTGGCCCGGGGCCTCGCCGTGTTCGGGATGTTCGCCGCGCACCTCGGGCCCGACCCGGAGACGGGAGGCCCGGTCGGTGCCGCCATGGGCCTCGCCCACGGGCGGGCCTCCGCGCTGTTCGCGGTGCTGGCCGGCTGCTCGCTGGTCCTGCTCGCCGGCCGCCGCCCGGGGACGGGCCGGGACGCCCGGCGGTCGGCCGCCCGGATCGCCGTCCGAGCCGTCCTGCTGATCGCCCTCGGCGCCGCCCTGGACGCCCTCGACCCGCCGATCAGCCTCATCCTCACCGCGTACGGCGCCTACTTCCTGCTGGCCCTGCCGCTGCTCCGGCTGCCCGCCGGCGTCCTCGCCGGCCTCGCCGCCGCCTGGGCCCTGCTCGCCCCCCAGCTGTCGTACGCGCTGCGGACGGCCGGGGCGGCCGACCTCCTGCCGCAGCGCCTCGCCGAGCCGTTGCTCACCGGTGCCTACCCGGCCGCCACCTGGATGCCGTTCGTGCTCGCCGGGATGGCCCTGGCCCGCCTCGACCCGTCCGGGCCGGCCGTCCGGCGCCGGGCCGCGGCCGTCGGCGCGGGGCTGCTGGCCCTCGGGTACGGGGGCTCCTGGCTCGCGGTGCGGCTGCTGGGTGCGGCGGTGCCGCAGGAGGGGTCCGGCGCCGTCGACCCCGGGGACGCGGCCGGACTGCTGGGTGCGGCGCCGCACACCGGGACGAGCTTCGAGGTGCTGGGCGCCCTGGGGTTCGCCCTGCTGCTGGTCGCCGGCTGCCTGGAGCTCACCGCCCGGCCCGCCGGGAGGACGGGCCCGGCGGCGACCGGCGCGGGCGCGGCCGTGGCGGCGGCGGTGGCCGCGGTGGCGCGGCTCTCGCTGACGGCGTACGTGGCGCACGTCCTGGTGGTCGTGCTGCTCGGGATCCGGCTGGATCCGGGGCCGCCGCTGCCGCTGTTCACCGCGTTCGTCGCCGGGACGCTGGTGGCGGCCGGGCTGTGGACGGCACGCTTCGCCCGCGGTCCGCTGGAGGCGGTGATGCACCGGGCGACCGGGGTGGCCAGGCTCGTGCCGTGATGCCGGCGGCCGGGGCGACGGCCTTCCGGGGAACCGGGCGTGCAACCGGGCCTTCACGACGGGAGCGCCTGCTCCGTCCGCGCGGTCCGACGCCGCGGCGAGCGGCTCGACCGGACCCCGGCGAAGGCCGGGTGACCCGGCCGGGGCCGCCGCACCGAGTCGCAGGCCGACCGCCAACCGCCGTTCATCCGCCGGTCGTGCGCGTTCCCTACGCTCGGGCCGCTACCGGTGGCGACCAGTCACTTGCGGTGATCGGTGGCCGGCGCCCGCCCGGCGCGGCCACCCCTGAGTGAAAGGCCGTTGGATGGCCCCGCGCCTCTCCGTCGTCGTTCCGATCCACAACGTCGAGCGCTACCTCCGGGAGTGCCTCGACTCGATCGCGGCCCAGACCTTCGAGGACTTCGAGTGCGTCATGGTCGACGACGGCTCGACCGACGGCGGGGCCGCCATCGCCGAGGCCCGCGCCGCCGAGGACCCCCGCTTCCGGCTGGTCCGGCAGGAGAACAAGGGCCTCGGCGCCGCCCGCAACACCGGCTGGCGCCACCTCACCCCCGGCACCGAGTACCTGGCCTTCGTGGACAGCGACGACACCCTGCCGCCGCACGCGTACCAGCTGATGATCCGTACGCTGGACGAGACCGGCTCCGACTTCGCCTCCGGCAACGCCATGCGGCTGCGGCGCGACGGCCTCACCCCCTCGCACGCGCACCGCCGCCCGTTCCGCGAGACCCGGCTGCGCACCCACGTCAGCGAACTGCCGGCCCTGGTCACCGACCGCACCGCCTGGAACAAGGTCTACCGGCGCTCGTTCTTCGACGTCGCGGGCATCCTCTACCCCGAGGGCATCCTGTACGAGGACGCGCCGGTCAGCGTGCCGCACCACTTCCTGGCCGAGCGGGTCGACGTGCTCGCCGATCCGGTCTACCACTGGCGGGTCCGCGAGGACGGCGAGCTGTCGATCACCCAGAAGAAGACCGACCCGCGCGGCCTGGCCGACCGGGTCCGCTCGATGGAGCTCGTCCGGGAGTGGCTGCTCGGCCGCCCCGAGCCGGTGTTCGCCGAGCACCTGCGCGCCTACGACCGGAACTGCCTGGTCGAGGAGATCCCGATGTTCTTCTGGTCCGTCCCGGACGGCGACCGCGCCTACCGGGAGGCCTACCAGCGGCACGTCAGCCGGCTGGTCCGGGCGATCGGCCCCGAGCGGCTGGCCGGGCTGAGCACCCAGCTGTGGCTCAAGTACCGTCTGACGCTGGCCGATCGGATGCGCCGCTTCGTCGCCGTGCAGCGTCTGCACCGCCTCGCCCGGCGCACCCGGCAGGCCGTCGCCCGGGGCTGAGCCGGCGAACCGTGCGCGTTACTGCTTGACACCTTGCGTCATACTGTAACGCGCGCGGTCCGGGGCAGCTCGGAGCGGGCAGCAGCACCCGGCCCCGCGTGGGCCCCTCCCGCACCCCGGAGCACGCCATGCACCCCTTCCTCGACCACCCGGGGCCGCTCGCCTTCGCGCACCGGGGCGGCGACCTCGGCCGCCCGGAGAACTCGTTCGCCGCCTTCGAGGCCGCCGTCGCCCTCGGCTACCGCTACCTCGAGACGGACGTGCACGCCACCCGCGACGGCGTCCTGGTGGCCTTCCACGACTCCCGCCTGGACCGGGTCACCGACAGCTCCGGCGCGGTGGCCGAACTGCCCTGGGACACCGTCCGGCAGGCCAGGATCGGCGGCACCGAACCCGTGCCGCTGCTGGAGGACCTGCTCGACGCCTTCCCCGGTGCCCGCTTCAACATCGACGTCAAGGCGGCCCAGGCCGTCGGACCGCTGGTCGAGGCGGTCCGCCGGACCGACGCCTGGGACCGGGTCTGCGTCGGCGGCTTCTCCGACAGCCGCCTCGCCGCCGCCCTCGCCGACGCCGGCCCGCGGCTGGCCACCTCGCTCGGCCCGCGCGAGGTGGCCCGGCTGCGGCTGCGCTCACTGGCCGGCCCGCTGCTGCGGGGCCGCGGGACGCCGTTCGCCGGGATCTGCGCGCAGGTCCCGGAGCGTCACCGGGGCGTGCCGGTCGTCGACCGGGCCTTCGTCCGCGCCGCCCACCGGCTCGGCCTCCAGGTGCACGTCTGGACGGTCGACGATCCGGTACGGATCAGGGCTCTCCTCGACCTGGGCGTGGATGGCATCATGGCCGATCACATCGACGTCCTGCGGGACGTCCTCGGTGAGCGCGGCTGCTGGACCGACGGCAGCACCGGCTCCAGCACGGAGACAGGAGCCCCATGAACACAGCGGCCCGACTGCCGGACCACCTCGACACCTCCACCGACGGCCGCGCCCTGCGCCGGATGCAGTTCGGCTGGTACATCAACGACTGGGCCAACGCCGCGTTCTCGGCCACCGTGCTGACGGTGTTCCTCGGACCGTACCTGACCTCCGTCGCCAAGAACGCCGCCGACGCGGCCGGCGACGTGCACCCGCTCGGACTGACGATCCGCGCGGGCTCGTTCTTCCCGTACACCGTCTCCTTCTCCGTGCTGGTGTCCGTCGCGGTGATGCTGCTGACCGGCACGGTCGCGGACCGCACCGGGCGGCACAAGGAACTGATGTGCGGCTTCGCCTACGTCGGCGCGATCGCGACCATGGCGATGTTCTTCCTCGGCGGCGACCGCTACCTGCTCGGCGGCGGCCTGCTGGTGGTCGCCAACATCGCGTACGCCGTGTCGGTCGCGCTCTCCTACGCCTACCTCCCGCGCCTCGCCACCCCCGACGAGCGCGACGCGGTCTCCTCCAAGGGCTGGGCCTACGGCTACGCGGGCGGCGGACTCCTGCTGATCGCCAACCTGGCGCTGTTCGAGGGCCACGACGCGCTCGGCCTGTCCTCCGGCACCGCCGTGCGGATATGCCTCGCCTCGGCCGGCCTGTGGTGGGCGCTGTTCACGATCGTCCCGATGCTGCGGCTGCCCTCCCGGGCCGGCGCCGCCCCCGACCCCGCCGCGGCCGACCGGCCCGCCGACGGCAGCCTGCGCGAACTCGCCCGCACCCTGCGCGGCATGCGCCAGTACCCGCTCACCCTGCTCTACCTCGCCGCCTTCCTCTGCTACAACGACGGCATCCAGACCGTCGTCTCGCAGGCCTCGCTCTACGGCAGCGAGGAACTCGGCATGGACCAGACCTCGTTGGTCGCCGCCGTGCTGCTGGTCCAGATCGTGGCGATCGGCGGCGCCCTGCTGCTCGGCCGCATCGCGGGCCGGTACGGCGCCAAGCGGACCGTCCTCGGCTCGCTGGTCGCCTGGGTGTTCACCCTCGCCCTCGGCTACGTCATGCCCGCCCACAAGCCGATCTGGTTCTTCGCCCTGGCCTGCATGATCGGCCTCGTCCTCGGCGGCAGCCAGGCGCTCTCCCGCTCGCTCTTCTCCCACCTGATCCCGGCCGGCAAGGAGGCCGAGTACTTCAGCTTCTACAAGATCAGCGACCGCGGCACCAGCTGGATGGGCCCGCTGGTCTTCGGCCTCGCGTACCAGATCACCGGCAGCTACCGCTCGGCGATCATCTCCCTGCTGGTGTTCTTCGTGATCGGCTTCGCCGTGCTGGTGAAGGTCCCGCTCCGGCGCGCCGTCGAGGCCGTCGGCAACCCCGTTCCCGAGCGGCTCTGACCGGCTCCGGGCGAGGAACGGCCCCCGAGCGCCGCCGCAGGTCACCGGACCAGCGGCGGCGCTCTTCCACGAGCCGCCCGGGTCAGCGGCGGGCGGTCACGAGCGCCTCGACGTCGGGGACGAGGGCGGCAGGGGTGGGCAGGGCGTCGTTCTCCGCCCGGAGGCGCACGGCGGCCGTCCGGAGCGCCGGATCGGTGACGAGCCGGTCGAGCAGCCCGGAGTCCACGTCCTCGGAGCCGCTGCGCAGTGCGGCGCCGGTGGCGGTGAGGACGTCGGCGACGGTGAAGTTGTCGGCGCCCTGGGGGAGGAGCAGTTGCGGGACACCGGCCTGCAGCGCGGTCAGCGCGCTGCCGGCACCGCCGTGGTGGACGACCGCGTCGCAGACGCGCAGCAGCTCGGCCAGCGGCACCCACGGCAGCGGCCGGACATTGGCCGGAAGGGTACCGAGCGGGGTGAGATCCGCGTCACCCACGGCGAGCAGGAACTCCGCGTCGACCGCCGCGGCCGCCCCGATCAGCCGGGTGATCGCCTGCAGGCCGTCGATCCGGGTGATCACCGTGCCGAGGGTCACCGCGACCCGCGGCCGGTCGCCCCGGCGCAGCAGCTCCACGGGCACGGCGCCACCGCCGTTGTAGGGCACGTAGCGCATCCGCAGGCCGCCCGGATCGCCGCCCAGCGCCGCCGGGACGATGTTCAGCGGGGTGGACGCGGCCGGGGCGGACACGCCGTACCGCTCGTAGAGGTCGGTGACCCGGCGGGCCAGCCGCGCGGCCATGTCCAGGCCGGAGCTGAAACCGAAGTTCTGCAGCGCCGCCGGGATCTTCAGCCGCGCGGCGACCAACTGCGCGGAGGCCAGGCAGGAGTCGTGGACCAGCAGGTCGGCCCCCCACCCGCGGGCGGTCTCCAGCAGGTCGTCGACGGTGGGACGCGAGGCGTACGCGAACGCGGCCGCGGCCCGTTCGAGGATCTGGTCCTGGGTCAGGTCGGGCTTGGCGTAACTCACCGCCTCCTCGCCGCTGAAGGCCTCGAACGCCTCCTGGAGGGACGTCCCGTCGCCGATCCCGACCATCGGGAAGCCCGCCAGGCCGAGCTGCTCCATCGGCCTCGGGACGGCGAACAGCACGTCGTGTCCCGCGGCCCGCAGGGCCTGCGCGGTGGGCACCATCGGGTACAGGTGGCTCGGCGCTGCCGGGCCGGTGAAGAGGATGCGCACGGTGTGTCTCCCGGGTGTTGCGTCGGTCGGACGATTCCGGGGCCGACCCGCGGGCCGGCCCCGCCCGGACGAACTGATGGACCGTCAGTACGTGTTCCCACCACCGTCGACAATCGGCCGTTCCGCCCGGCCCGCGCCGCCCGCGGGCCGCGCGCCCGGATCCGCGCGCGGCGCGCCGGTGTCAGCCCGTCTTCGGCAGGCCGGGCGGGTTGATCTCGGAGGTCCGCACGGCCTCCTCGTCCAGGCCCCACCGCTTGAGGACCTGTCCGTAGGTGCCGTTCCGGATGATCTCGTTGATGGCCGCGTTCACCGCCTTGACCAGCCCGTTGTCCTTCTTGGTGGTGGCGGCGATCTTGCCGAGGACGTCGGTGCCGCCGCCGGAGTACGTGCCGATGACCTCGGTCTCGCCGGTCTGCGCGGCGTGGAAGGCCTCGGTCGGGTTGGGGCCGAGCCAGGCGTCGATCCGGCCCGAGGAGAGCGCCAGGTAGTAGTCGGAGGAGTTCTGGTAGTACTTGATGTCGACCGGCTTGAGGCCGGCCCGGACGTTCCGGTCGTTCCAGGCGACGAGCAGCTTCTCCTGGTTGGTGCCGGAGGAGGTGCCGATGGTGTGCCCGGCGACGTCCTTCGGCCCGGTGACCCGCCAGCTGCCGCCCTTCCTCGCCTCGAAGCCGAGGACGTCGAGCCGGTAGGTGGCGAAGTCGTACTTCTCCTTGCGGGCCTCGGTGACGGTGATGTTGGTGATGCCGAGGTCGTACTTGCCGCTGTCGAGGCCGACGAAGACGTTCTCCCAGGAGACCGGGTTGAGTTCGACCTTCAGGCCGAGGACGTTGCCGATCAGGTGCGCGAGGTCGGGTTCCGCGCCGATGATCGTCCGGTCGTCGGTGGCGTGGAAGTCGAGCGGCGGGACCGTCCCCAGCGAGTCGACCACCTGGAGGGTCCCTCTTCGGCGGATCTCCTCCGGAACGAGGGCGGCGATCGCGTCCACCTCGGGCGTGGTGACGCGGTGCTGGTCCGGGGTCAGGTTGATCGTGACGCCGTTGGGGGCGGTGCCCGACTTCGCTCCGGCGAGGTCGGCGGAGGCGCCGGTGGAGGCGGAGCCGCAGGCGGTGAGGAGGAGGGCGGCGGCAGCGGCGGCGAGGGTGCGGCGGGGCAGGGACACGGCGGGCTCCTGTGCGGGTGCGCTGGACTGTGCGGGATTCAGAGGACCTTGGAGAGGAAGGCGCGGGTGCGTTCGTGCTGCGGATGGTCGAGGACGGCCTCGGGCGGGCCCTGCTCGACGACCACGCCGCCGTCCATGAAGACGACGGTGTCGGCGACCTCGCGGGCGAAGCCGATCTCGTGGGTGACGACGATCATGGTGGTGCCGGCCGCGGCGAGGTCCCGGATCACGTCCAGCACCTCGCCGACCAGTTCGGGGTCGAGCGCCGAGGTGGGTTCGTCGAAGAGCAGCACCTTGGGTTCCAGGGCGAGTGCCCGGGCGATCGCTACCCGCTGCTGCTGACCGCCGGAGAGCCGGCGCGGGTACTCCCCGGCCTTGTCGGCGAGGCCGACCCGGGCGAGCAGGTCCAGGGCGGTGGCCCGGGCCTCGGCCCTGGACCGGCCGAGGGCGCTCACCGGTGCCTCGGTCAGGTTCTCCAGCACCGTGAGGTGCGGGAAGAGGTTGAAGCCCTGGAAGACGAAGCCGATCCGGGTGCGCTGGCGCAGCACCTCGCGCTCCTTCAGCTCGTACAGCCGGCCGCCGGAGCGGCGGTAGCCGATGAGTTCGCCGTCGACGGAGACGGTCCCGCGGTCCAGCTTCTCCAGGTGGTTGATCGCCCGCAGCAGGGTGGACTTGCCCGACCCGGACGGGCCGAGCACGACGGTGACCGAGCCGGCGGCGGCCTGCAGGTCCACGCCGCGCAGCACCTCCAGTCGGCCGAAGCTCTTGTGGACGCCGCGGACGTCCACCATGGCGGTCGCGGTCATCGCGGGCCTCCCGAGGGGCTGGGCCGGTTCTCGGTGATCCGGCGGACGAGGTCCCGGGCCCGCTGCAGCGGGCCGGGCGGCGGGGTGCGGTCGGCGCCGCGGGCGAAGTGCCGCTCGATCCAGTACTGGCCGATCGACAGCAGGGTGGTGAGCAGCACGTACCAGGCGGTGGCGACCATGAGCAGCGGGACGACCCGGCCGGTGCGGCCGTAGACGACCTGGACCTGGTAGAAGAGTTCGCCGATCGCCATCACGTAGACCACCGAGGTGGCCTTGAACAGCGAGACGATCTCGTTGGCGGCGTTGGGCAGGATGCCGCGCATGGCCTGCGGCAGGACGATCCGCCGGGCCTGCCGCAGCCGGGGGATGCCGAGCGCCGCGGCGGCCTCCGCCTGGCCGGTGTCGACGGCGAGGACCCCGGCGCGGACGATCTCCGCGGCGAAGGCGGCCTGGTGCAGGGCGAGGCCGAGGACGGCCGCGCCGAAGGCGCCGAGCGCGTGCACGGTGTCGAACTCCCACAGCACCGGCCCGAACGGGATGCCGAGGCCGAACCGCCGGTACAGGTAGGAGAGGTTGAACCAGAAGACCAACTGGACGATGAGCGGGATCGAACGGAACGCCCAGACGTACGTCCAGCCGATGGCCCGCAGGATCGCGCTGCGGGAGAGCCGCAGTGCGGCGACCGCGGCGCCGAGCGCGAAGCCCAGCAGGGTGGCCCAGAAGGTGAGTCGGAGCGTGATGCCGACGGCCCGGAGGATGGTGTCGGTGGCGAAGTGGGCCCGGAACGTGGGCCAGTCCCAGCCGGGGTTGGTGGCGAGGCCGTGCAGGAACTGCGCGACCAGGACGAGCGCGGCGGCGCCGGCCGCCCAGCGCCACGGATGGCGCGCGGGGACGACCGGGAGGCCGGCGTCGCCGGGCGGCCCGGTTCCGGGCCCGGCGGTCCGCTCGGGTGCGGCGGTGGTCATGGCGGGACTCCTCTGCGGGGCGGACACGGGATCACGGGTGCTCGGGCGGGCTGATCCGCGAAGTGGTGACGGCGGAGTCCTGGGTGCCCCACTTCTGCAGGATGCGCGCGTACGTGCCGTCCTCGATCAACCGGTTGACGGCGGCCTGGAAGGCCGGGGTGAGCGGCGAGCCCTTCTTGAAGGCGAAGCCGACGTCGAGGCGGTGGAACTCGCCGAGGAAGCGGGTGCCGGCGGCGGGCTGCGCGGCCTGGTGGCGCAGCCCGTTGATGGTGGACATCACCACGTCGATCCGGCCCTGCTGCAGCCCGGTGAGGACGGCGCCGCTGTCGGAGAACGCCCTGACCTCGTAGGGCTTGCGGCCGGCCGCGGCGCAGACGTCCTTCTTCGCGTTCAGCGTGGTCTCGAAGGTGGTGCCGGCGCCGGTGCCGATGACCAGGCCGCAGAGCTGGACGAGGTCGGTCACCTGCTGCAGCCGGGTGTCGTCCTTGCGGACGGCGAAGCCCTGGCCGTCGTCGACGTAGGTGACGAAGTCGATCGTCCTCAGCCGGGCGGTGGTGACGCCGAAGTTGCCGGTGCCGACGTCGTACTTGCCGCTGCCGAGGGCGGGCAGGATGGTCTCGAAGGCGGCGTCCTCGCGCTGCACGGTGAGGCCGAGGACCTTGGCGACGGCGTCGGCGACGTCGACGTCCAGCCCGGCCGGGGTCTTCTTCGCCGGGTCGGGGTAGAAGGCGCTCGGCGGGGTGCCGACGGCGCCGCCGAGCCGGATCGTGCCGGCCCTCCTGACCTCCTCGGGCAGCAGCGCGGCCACCGCGTCGACCTTCCGCACGCCGGAGACCACGTCGTGCGAGGCGGCCTCGACCGCGGAGGCTCCGACGGCGGGCCGGGCCGGTGCCGGGTCCGCGCCGCAGCCGGCCAGCAGGAACACTGCGGCGGCTGCGGCAACGGCGGGTGTGCGTCTCACGGTTCGGGGGCCTCTCTCGGTTCGGCGGCCGCCGGGCGGCGGTCCGTCAGGTGCTGGACGAAGGGCAGCGGGTGCAGCGCGCCCGGGGGTGCGTCCAGGTCGAACAGCGGGGTGTAGCCGGCCGCCAGGTAGAGCTGCCTGGCCTCCGGCTGCCGGGAGCCCGTGGTGAGGAGGATCCGCCGGTAGCCCTCGGCGGTCGCGGCCCGCTCCAGTTCGGCGAGGACCCGCCGGGCGAGGCCGCGGCGCCGGTGCGCCGAGTGCGTCCACATCCGCTTCACCTCGGCGGTGCCGGGATCGCCGTGGCGCCGGTACGCACCGCCGGCGACCGGCTCGCCCCGCTCCAGCAGGAGCAGCAGCAGACCGCCCGGCGGGGCGAACTCCTCGGGCGGGTGGCGGGCCATCTCCTCGTGCCCGCCGGGTCCGTAGCGGCTGACGTACTCGTGGGTGAGCTCGTGCACCAGCGGCTCGGCGACCGGGCCGTCCAGCCGGTCGGCCCCGACCTCGACGGTGGTGCTCACGCCCGGGCCGCGACCGGCTGCTGCCGGTCGCGCTCCTCCGCCGCGGCCAGGGCGACCGCCTTCGCGGCGTCCCGCTTGGCGACCTCCTCCCGGACGATCGGGATGACGTACCGGCCGAAGTCGACGGCGTCGTCGACGTGGTCGTAGCCGCGGGCGGAGACGATGTCCACGCCCAGGTCGTAGTAGTCGAGCAGCGCCTCGGCCACCGTCTCGGGAGTGCCCACCAGGGCGTTGGAGTTGCCGGCGCCGCCGGTGGCGGCGGCGGTCGGGGTCCACAGCGCACGGTCGTAGCGCTCGCCGGCCTCGGCGATGGCGATCAGCCGCTGCGAGCCGGTGTTCTCCGGCGCGTCCGCGGACCTCCGCCGCACCAGGTCGCCGCCGGCCCGCCGGGCCCGGATCGCGCCGACCGTCCGGTGCGCCTTCTCCCAGGCGAGTTCCTCGGTGGCGGCGATGATCGGCCGGAACGCGACCTGGATCCGCGGGGTGTCGGTGCGGCCCGCGGCGCGGGCGGCCCGCTCGACCTTCTCGATCTGCTCGGCGGTGCGGGCCAGCGGCTCGCCCCACAGGCAGTAGACGTCCGCCTCGGCCCCGCCGGCCGCGTACGCCGCCTCCGAGGAGCCGCCGAACGACACGCCCGGCCGGGGCTGCTGCACGGGGAAGACGTCGGAGACGAAGTCCTCGAACCGGTAGTGGGTGCCGTGATGGTCGAACGGCTCGTGCGAGGTCCAGGCCCTCTTGACGATGCCGATGTACTCGCGGGTGCGCTCGTAGCGTTCGTCCTTGGTGAGGTAGTCGCCCTCGCGGCGCTGCTCGTGGTCGTTGCCGCCGGTGATGAAGTGGACGGTCAGCCGGCCGTCGCTGATCCGGTCCAGGGTGGCGAAGGTCTTCGCCGCGAACGTCGGGTACGAGACGTTCGGGCGGTGCGCCAGCAGGATCTGCAGCCGGTCCAGCTTCGAGGCGAGGAAGGCGGCGGCCGCGGCGGGCTCCGGCGAGCCGGCGCCGTAGGCGAACAGCACGCGGTCCCAGCCGTTGTCCTCGTGGGCGCGGGCGAGCCGCAGGGTGTACTCGCGGTCGAACGCGGCGGTGGTGCGCGGCGTGGTCTCCGAGCCGTCGCCGGTGGCGGCGATGCCGAGGAACTCGACGGGCATGGGGCGGGCCTCTCTACGGTGGGCGGGCACGGCGGAGCACGCGCGCGGCGGGGCGCGCGGCAGGGCCGCCCGGACGTACGGGTGGGTGGACGGACGGGTGCGCGACGGACGCCGACGGTGCATCGGCGGGAGCGGGTGCGCGGAAGGGCAACGGCAGCGTGCCGGGAGTCCGCAGCGGCGGACGGGGAGGCCGGCCCCGCACGGCGGGGCGGACGAGGGAGTGCCGCCCGCAGGGACGGCGGGCCGGTCAGCCGGCCTGCTGCCGGGTCAGCCGCAACACGCCGCGGACCACACCCGACCGAAGTCGATGTGGCCGCGCGTGACCAGGGGCTGCTCGGCGTACATGCGGCAAGTTGAGCAGTGAACCGTGGAGTTCGTCAACCTCCGTCCGGATCCGGGACGACCGGAACGCCCTTGACACCCGCCGTTCGGGCACGCGTACGATCGACCCGAGCGAGGTGCCCAGGAGCCGGCCGAAGTCCCGTCGGCTCCCGCCGTGTTGAGGGACGCGGCGCGCGTGACGGACCAGCAGACCCCTGCCCGCGTCCGCCCCTGGAGCCCCCATGGCCACGTCGCACGACGTCCTGCCCGCCGCCCTCGCCCCACCACCCGCCGACACCGACCTGCCGGTCGTCGCCCGCCGCCGCCCCGGCCGGACGGCCGCCGCCGTGCTCGCCCTGCTCGCCGCCGGACTGCTGCTGAACTCGGCCGCGCACAATCGCGCCTTCCAGTGGGACGTGGTCGGCCAGTACCTCACCTCGACCGCGATCCTGCACGGACTGGTGCTCACCCTCTGGCTGACGGCTGCCGTCACGGCGCTCGGCTTCGCCCTCGGCACCCTGCTCGCGGCCGCCCGGCTGTCCGGCAACCCGGTGCTCGCCGCACTGAGCCGCGGCTACGTCTGGGTCTTCCGTGCCACGCCCGTCCTCGTCCAACTGCTCTTCTGGTTCAACATCGGCGCGCTCTACCCGACGCTCTCGCTCGGCGTCCCGTACGGGCCGGAGCTGCTCAGCGTGAAGACGGTGAACCTGCTCGGCCCGACCGCCACCGCGGTCGTCGGACTCACCCTGCACGAGGCCGCGTTCGCCGCCGAGGTCGTCCGGGCCGGCATCCTCTCCGTCGACCAGGGCCAGCTGGAGGCCGCCCAGTCGCTCGGACTGCGCCCCGCCCGCGTCCTGCGCCGGATCGTCCTGCCGCAGGCGATGCGCTCGATCGTGCCGACCGCCGGCAACATGCTGATCGGCACCCTCAAGGGCACCAGCATCGTCAGCGTGCTCGCCGTGCACGACCTGCTGTTCTCCGCGCAGCTCATCTACAACCAGACCTACCAGGTGATCCCGCTGCTGGTGGTGGCCACCCTCTGGTACATCGCGGTGACCAGCGTGCTCTCCGCCGGCCAGTACTACGTCGAGCGGTACTACGCCCGCGGCGCCGGCCGCGCCGCGCCCCCGCCGACCCCGCTCGCCCGGCTGCGGACGGCACTCGGCACCGTACGGCGGGAGCCGGCCCGGTGAGCGCGCTGGTGATCGTCGGCGCCGGACCCCGCGGCACCGGACTGCTGGAGCGGATCGCCGCCAATGCACCCGAACTCCTGTCCGCGGAACGGCCGTTGCACATCCACCTGGTGGACCCGCACCCGCCCGGCGGCGGCCGGATCTGGCGGCACGAGCAGTCCCCGTTGCTGCGGATGAACTCGATGGCCGAGGACGTCACCATGTTCACCGACGAACGGTCCACCGTCACCGGACCCGTTCGGCCCGGACCGTCCCTCGCCGAGTGGGCCGCCCGCCCCGAGGCCCACCCGCCGTACCGGCCGCCGGCCGACCCGGCCCTCGCCGAGGAACTGCGCACCCTCGCCCCGGCCGACTTCCCGACCCGCCGCGCCCAGAGCGCCTACCTGGACTGGGTGTTCCGGCGCGCCGTGGCCGAGCTGCCCCCGCACGTCACCGTCACCGTGCACCGGGACACCGCGCACGCCGTCACCGGCCCCGCCGACGGCCCGCAGTCCGTCCGGCTCACCGACCGGGTGCTCACCGCCGACCGGGTCGTCCTCGCCCTCGGCCACCTGGACTCGGCACCCGAGCCGCAGCACCGCGCGAACGCCGCCTTCGCCGCCCGGCACGGCCGCTTCCACCTGCCGCCCGCCTACTCCGCCGACGCGGACCTCTCCGCGCTGCGGCCCGGCGAGCACGTCCTGCTGCGCGGCATGGGCCTGGCCGCCGTCGACCTGGTCTCGCTGCTCACCGAGGGGCGCGGCGGCCGCTTCGAGGACGCCGCCGGCGGGCTGCGCTACCTGCCCTCGGGCCGCGAACCGGTGATCCACCTCGGCTCCCGCCGCGGTGTGCCGTACCACTCCAAGACCCACTACCGGCTGCAGGGACCACCCGCCCCGCTGCCGCGCCACTTCGGTGCGGTCGCCGTCGACGCCCTCGCCGCCCGGCCCGGCCCGCTCGAACTGCGCCGCGACGTCTGGCCGCTGATGGCCAAGGAGATCGGCTTCGGCCACTACCACGAGCTGTTCCACGCCCACCCGGAACGCACCGCGCTGCCCTGGCCGGAGTTCCTCGCCGCCTACGACCGGCTCGACTGGTACGGCCCGGAGCGGGAGGCGCTCGTCGCCGCGGCCGTGCCCGACCCGGCCGACCGGCTGGACTTCGAGCACCTGGACCGGCCGCTCACCGGCGTGCGCCTGCCCGACGGCGAATCCCTGCAGCGGCACCTGCGGGCCCACGTCCGCGCCGACGCCGACCGCCGGGCCGACCCCGCGCACAGCGCCGACCTCGGCGCCTTCCTCGCCCTGCTGTCGCTCTACGGACAGCTGCCGAGGCTGCTGGCCTCCGGCCGGCTCTCCGCCCGCTCGGTCGCCGAGGACCTCGACGGCTGGTGGACGGGGTTCTTCAGCCACCTCGCCTCCGGGCCGCCCGGCTTCCGACTGCGGCAACTGCTCGCCCTCTCCGAGGCCGGCGTCGTGCGCTTCCTCGGCGCCGACACCGCGGTCGACCGGGACGAGAGCGACGGCACCTTCGTCGCCCACAGCCCCACCGTGCCCGGGCGCCGGGTCCGGGCCACCGCCCTGATCGAGGCCCGCCTGCCGAGGCACTCCGCCGACCGCACCGCCGACCCGGTGCTGCGGGAACTGCTGCGCGCCGGCCGGATCCGCGAGGAGGTGCTCGCCGACGCCGGGCACACCCACCGCTCCGGCCTGATCGAGGTCGCCGCCGACGGCGGCCTGCTGGACCCGGCCCTCGGCGGCGCCCCGCACCCCCGGCGGCTCGCCCTCGGCCCGCACACCAACGCCCGCAGCTACGCGGCCTTCGCGCGGCCGCGGACCGACGCCCCCGCCTTCCGCCAGAACGACACCGCGGCCCGGGCCCTGCTGCGGGCCTTCGCCGTGGACACCGCACCGGACGTGCCGTCGCGGAAATCCCCGAGCGCGCTCCCGTCCGCCCGGTCGGACGACGGGAATGCGTTCGCACACGTTTCGTCGGGGAGTGGGCGGGCCGATCCCACATGACCGCAGGTCAGGAGGGAATGTCAGTGCTCCGCCGTACTGTGGAACCAACGTCGGAGGGGGCGCCGGAAACGGCGCCGGAAGAGCGTTGGAAAAGGGGCGGAACCATGTCTGCGAACAAGATCAAGCACAAGGTCAACCACGTTTCGCTGGTGGTCGACAAGTCCGGCTCGATGCGTCAGCACGAGGCGCAGCTCGTCCGCGTCGTCGACGAGTTCGTGAAGGGCCTCCAGGAGGAGTCCGACCGGCTCGGCCACGAGACCCGGATCAGCCTCTACGCCTTCGACCACGAGGTCGAGAACCTGGTCTGGGACATGGACGTGAAGCACCTGCCGTCCCTGCGGGGCCTCTACGCGGTCGACGGCGGAGCGACGGCGCTGATCGAGGCGGCCGTGAAGTCGGTCGACGACCTGAAGAACATCTGGGAGGGGTACGGCGAGCACTCCTTCCTCCAGGTCGTCGTCACCGACGGCGAGGAGAACGCCTCCGGCTGGTCGGAGACCGGCCGGATGCACACCCGCGTCGGCGGCGACCGCGGCGCCGCCACCCTGCGCACCTGGATGAACCGGATCAAGGGCGCCATGGACGACCTCCCCGACCACTGGACGTCGGCGATCCTCGTCCCCAACTCCCTGGCCAAGCGCACCGCCCAGGAGTACGGCTTCCCGGCGGGCAACATCGCGATCTGGGACGCCGACTCCAGCAAGGGCGTCGAGGAGGCCATCGGCACCGTCAAGTCCGCCGCCACCAGCTTCCTCCGCGGCCGCGAGCAGGGCGTCCGCGGCACCAGGAACCTCTTCGCCATGGGCCAGGACCTGAGCACCGACGAGGTGAAGGCCAACCTCGACGCGCTGGACACCGGCAAGTACATCCTCGTCCCGGTCGACCAGCAGCTGCCGATCCGCGAGTTCGTCACCAGCGCCGGCCACGCCTACACGACCGGCTGCGCCTTCTACGAGCTCTCCAAGCGGGAGAAGATCCAGGGCACCAAGCAGCTCGCCGTGGCGGAGAAGGACCCGGCGACCGGCCGGATGACGGGCAGGGTGTTCTCCGGCCCGGCGGCCCGTCAACTCCTCGGCCTGCCCGCCTCGGAGGCCACCGTCAAGCCGGGCGAGAACCCCTCGTACACCGTCTTCGTCCAGTCGACCTCCGTGAACCGGAAGCTGGTGCCGGGCACCAAGCTGCTCGTCCTCCTCTGACGGGGCGACGGCCACCGCACCGACCCCCACCACGACGACCGCACCCGAGCCCGCACCGGGGCCGGGCGCCCTGCCGCCAGGACGGACCGACCGACCGTGAGCCCCCAGCTGCGCACCGAGAACCCGAGCGCCCTCGCCCTGTCCACCACCGACCGCGGCCGCACCGCCCCCTGCCGCCTGGCCTGCTGGTTCGACGAGGACGCCCCGCGGCGGCAGACCTACACGATCCGGGCCGACGGCCCCTGGGGGCACGTCGAGGGCGCCGGGTGGGACGGCTTCGGCGCCCTCCTCGACGCCCGCCGCCGACTGGAGCCGCTCGGCTGGCTGCTCGCCGTCGCCGGCGCCCGCCGCGACGCGTGGCCCAGCGGGTTCCTGCGCGAGAGCGGCGGCGAGGAGGCTGTCCTGCTGCTGCCGCCCGCCGCCGGCACCGAGCTTCCCGCCCTGCCGATCCTCGCCCCCGCCCCCGCGCACCTGGCGGCCACCGCCGCCGACCTGGAGGCCGCCCACCGCCGCTGGCTGGAGACTCCGCAGGCGGGGATCGCGGCCCCGGCGCGGGCCGACGCGCCGACCCGGCGGAAGTGGTTCGCGTTCCGCGGCCCCCGTGCCGTAGTGTCTGGGACACCGACGCGGGGTGGAGCAGCTCGGTAGCTCGCTGGGCTCATAACCCAGAGGTCGCAGGTTCAAATCCTGTCCCCGCTACCAACCGGCCGGGCCCGGTGCGCATCAGCGCACCGGGCCCGGTCGCTTGCCGTGCACCGCGGGCCCCGACCGCCCCCCCGTCCGGCGCGGCCGCCCGTACGGCAGTGGGCGGGAGTGACGCATCGAAGGTGTCCATCGCGCGGTCCGGTGACAGCGGCGCCGACCGGCCCTAGCATCGGCGCACAGCCGCGGTCGTCGCGACGAACGGGCGGCCGGCCGAGCAGTGGCCGGCCGCCTCGCGGGTCCCGGGGCGCGCCCCACCGCTGCCCCGGGACCGTCCGCGCGGATCGTCCCCGGCGTGCCGTCGGCCCGGGCGGCGCGGTGCTGCCCGCCGGACCGTCAGCGGCGTGCCCCGGCGGCGGGGACGGCGGTGACGGTGTCGTGGGGGCTGAAGGTGCGGCGGTAGGCGGCGGGTGAGACCCCGAAGGCCGTCCGCATGTGGGTGCGCAGCGAGTTGCCCGAGCCGAGGCCGGCCCGGTGCGCGACCAGGTCGATCGGCAGGTCGGTGGTCTCCAGCAGGTGCTTGGCGAGTTCCAGGCGCTGGGCGGTGAGCCACTGCACCGGGGTCATGCCGACCTCGTCGCGGAACCGCCGGGTGAAGGAGCGCAGGCTCATCCGTGCGTGCTCGGCGAGCCGGTCGAGGGGCAGCGGCTCGCCGAGGTGCTCCAGGGCCCAGGCGCGGGTGGCGGTGGTGCTGGCGACGGTGGGCTCGGGGACGGGCCGGTCGATGTACTGCGCCTGCCCGCCGTCCCGCCACGGCGGCACGACGCACATGCGGGCGGCCCGGTTGGCGACGGCCGCGCCGTGGTCGCGGCGGATCATGTGCAGGCACAGGTCGACGCCGGCGGCGACACCGGCGGAGGTCAGCACGTCGCCGTCGTCGACGAACAGGACCTCCTCGTCGACCTTGACGTCCGGGTAGGCCCGGCGGAACTCCGGGGCGAGGTTCCAGTGCGTGGTGGCCGGCCGGCCGTCGAGCAGGCCGGCCGCGGCGAGCACGTACGAGCCGGTGCAGATCGACACCAGCCGGGTGCCGGGCCGGATCCCGGCGATGGCCGCCGAGACCTCGGGGGGCAGGGGGCCGCCGTGGCTCAGCTCGGGCATGGCGTGCGTCGGCGGGACGATCACGGTGTCCGCGGCGGCCAGCGCCTCGGGGCCGGCGGCCGGCTGCACGGTGAAGCCGGCGTCGCTGAGGACGGGGGCGCCGTCGGCCGTGCAGACGGTGACCTCGTAGAGCGGGCGCCGCTCGGCGTCCTCGGCGCTGCCGAAGACGCGGGACGGGATGCCGAGCTCGAAGGGCGGGACCCCGGGCAGGGCGAGCACGGCGATCCGGTGCGGCCGGCCCGGTGCACCCGGCGTCCGCTTCCGCTCGCTCTCCGTCATGTCCATCCGCGATCCGGCCATGGCCAGATCCTGTCACATGGTGACCGAACGGCCAACACCGTGCCGGGCCCGGGTGCCGGATCGTTGACTGCGTCGCCGGGGGAGCCCGGCGCACAGGAACGCAACGAAGGACGAGGAACAGACATGCGTGCGGTGGTCGTGGAGCAGTGGGGCGGGCCCGAGAACCTGGTCGAGCGCGAGGTCGAGCGGCCCGAGCCCGGGCTGAACGAGGTCCTGGTGCGGGTGCACGCGGCCGGGGTGAACCCGGTGGACTGGAAGACCCGGGCCGGCGGCGCCCTCATCGAGTGGGGCGCGGTGCCGGCGGTCGGCTGGGACGTGTCCGGCACGGTCGAGGCCGTCGGCCCCGGCGTCGGGATCTTCCGCCCCGGCGACGAGGTCTACGGGATGCCGCTCTTCCCCCGCCAGGCCGGCGGGTACGCCGAGTACGTGGTCGCACCGGCCCGCCACCTCGCGCCCAAGCCCGCCAACCTGACGCACGTGGAGGCCGCGGCGCTGCCGCTGGCCGCGCTGACCGCCTGGCAGGCCCTGGTGGACGCGGCCGACGTCCGCCCCGGGGAGCGGGTGCTGGTGCACGCGGCGGCCGGCGGCGTCGGCCACTTCGCCGTGCAGATCGCCAAGGCCCGCGGCGCGTACGTCATCGGCACGGCCAGTGCCGGCAAGCACGACCTGCTGCGGGAGCTGGGCGCGGACGAGGTGGTCGACTACCGCGCGGTCCGGTTCGAGGACGTGGTCTCCGACGTCGACGTGGTGCTGGACGGCCTCGGCGGCGAGACCGCCGAACGCTCCCTGAAGGTGCTCAGGACCGGCGGCCGGCTGATCACCCTGCCCGGCCCGGACGACGTCCCGGCCGCCCCGGACGGCGTGCGGGCGGCCTGGGTCCTGGTCGAGCCGGACCACCTCGGCCTGCGCGAGATCGCCGCCCTGGCGGAGCGCGGCGCACTGAAGCCCGTGGTCGAGACCGTCCTGCCGCTGGCGCAGGCGGCCAAGGCGCACGAGATCGGCGAGCAGGGCCGCACCACCGGCAAGATCGTCCTCACCGTCGACTGACCCGTCGACACCCGGGAGCGGGGCGCCGCCCCCGCCCGGGGGAGTGATCAGCCCGTCCGCCCGCCCTTCCCGACGACCACGAACTGGCCCATCATGCCGTCGTCCTCGTGGCGCATCAGATGGCAGTGGTACATGTACGGGTTCCGCGGGTCGGCGTAGTCGCGGAAGACCACGGCGAGGCGCACCGAACCGGACGGCGGCACGGAGACGGTGTCCTTCCAGCCGGCGAGTTCCGGCGGGGGAGGGCCGCCGTTGACGTCGAGGACCTGGAAGTGGTTGTCGTGGACGTGGAAGTTGTGCACCCGGTTGTGGGTGTTCGTCACCGTCCAGACCTCCGGGACGTCGACGGTGGCGGTGACGTCGATCCGCTCCATGTCCATCGGCAGGCCGTTGATGGTGTTGCCGTCGAGCTCGAAGGTGCGCGCCACCGCGGACGCCGTCACCGGCGGGGGGATCACGGCCAACGCCGAGGGCGTCGCCGTGCCCGCGCGGAGCTGCGGCCGCGGGTCCAGGCGCAGGAGCTCGAACTCCTCGCCCTGGGCGGCTCCGGCGGACGGGCCGCGGCCCTTCCTGGCGGGCAGCGGGGCGGGGAAGGACCGCAGGGTGCGCGGCCGACCCGCCTGCAGGCGGACGACGACCTCCGCCCGCTCCCCGGGGGTCAGGAGGAGGCGGCGGAGCCGGACGGGCGCGGCGAGCAGCCCGCCGTCGGAGGCCACCATCTCGAACTCGCCGTCGTCGTCCAGACCGAGGTTGTAGACCCGCATCGTCGAGCCGTTGAGGATGCGCAGCCGCACCCGGTCGGTGGCCACCGGTGCGTACGCGCCCGCGATCCCGTTCACCGTCACCGTCGGGCCGGTCAGTCCCGTCCCGGCCTCGTTGCGCTCGTCCAGGGTCCCGTCGGCGTTGAGCTTTTTGTCCTGCAGGATGACGGGGAGGTCGTCGACGCCGTACTCGTGCGGCAGGGCGGTGCCAGCGGCCGTCCCGTCGTCGACGAGGAACAGACCGGCCAGACCGCGGTAGGTGTGCAGCTGGGTCGAGCCGTGCGGGTGCGGGTGGTACCAGAGGGTCGCCGCGGGCTGGGCGATCGTCCACGACGGCTCCCAGCCGGCGTCCGGGGCGATCGGCTGGTGCGGGCCGCCGTCGCACGCCGCGGGCAGGTGCATGCCGTGCCAGTGGACGGACGTCGGCTCGGGCAGCCGGTTGCGGACCCGCACGCCCACCGTCTCACCGGTGCGGGCGCGCAGCGTCGGACCGAGCAGGTCCTGCGAGTAACCCCAGGTCGGCGTGGACTTCCCCGGCACGATGTCCGCCCGGCCGGGCCGCGCCTCCAGCGTGAACCACCGCACGCCGTCCTCCGTGCGGGACTCCGCGAGCGGAGGGACCGGCAGCCGCCGGTAGCCGGCGGGCCCCGGGCCCCCCGGCACCGCCCCGCCGCCCGACTCACCGTCAGGCGCCGCCCTGCCGGCCGTACCGGCGACACAACCCGCCGTCAGGACCGGCGCGGAGACGAGGCCGGCCAGCACCGCACGCCGCGACCACACACCCACTCGGCCACCTCACGACGCCGATCGGACAGGGAACCGCTCGACGGACACGTCGTCCGCGCGCCGTCGGCCGGCGCCGGCCCGACCCGACGAGGAGTTCGAAACTAACACCCGCCGAAGGCACCGGACGTGGTCGAACCGGGCCGAGCCCGCCGCGTGCCGCGGTAGACCACTCGTTCGTACGAGGGTCCGCCGCCTGCCCGGCAGGAACCACCGGTGGCGGTCCGTCAGCCGCCCGCCCGCGCCGCCTGCCAGGCCTCGCGGACGGCGGACGGGATCCTGCCGCGGTCGTTGACCGCGTAGCCGTTCCGCCGCGCCCAGGCCCGGACGGCCTCGTCGTCCGGCCCCTGCCGGCCCCGGACGTCCGGGCCGTCCCCCGGCGCGGCGGGCACTCCTTCGAGCTCGTCCGCGGCCGCGCGCAGGAACGCGGACAGCGAAGGGTGGAGGCCCTCCGACGGGAGCTCCCCCTCGCTCCACGCCCCGACCGCGCCGGTGCGGGTGTCGAGGAAACGCCCGGAGAACCCGTCGCGCTCGGCGGTGATCGGCACCCACCGACTGCACCAGTCGACGTGGTCGCCGTCCGGCGGGTCGGACTCCGCGAGGGACTGCTTGAACCCGTGGACCCGCTCGATGTCCGTGAGGCAGAGCAGCAGCCCCCCGGTCGGCAGGACCCCGTCGTGTCCGAACGCCACCCACGCGTTGCGGCCGTCGTCCGTCCGGAGCCGGCCGAGGCCGCTCGCCCCCAGCCACGCCCGCAGCTCCGGCGGGAAGACGACGCCCATGCGGCGCTGCGCCGCCTCGATCGCCGCAGGGTCCCCCGGGCCGTCGAGCCCGGCGACCGCCTCCGCCGCGTTCCGCCGAACCCGGCGGACGATCCGCTCCCACTCCCGCAGGACGTCCTTTGGCTCCGATCCGTACTCGTCCACGCCGCCCCCGTGCCTCCTGTCCTGACCACGGATCGGGTCAGGGCAGGAGGCACGGTAGCCCACGACTCCGACACGTGAGGGCGCGAGGCGCGCCCGCTGAATCGCGCCCCTGAATCGCCCCCTGAATCGCCCCGAGTGCCCGTTGAAGACTCCTAGGTGCGGCGGTGGGCGGTGATGACGCGTTGCAGCACGATGAAGACGAACAGCAGGGCGCCGATGACGATCCTGGTCCACCAGGAGCTGAGCGTGCCCTGGAAGCTGATGATCGTCTGGATGAGCCCGAGGACCGCCACGCCGAGGACGGTGCCGACGAGGTAGCCGGAGCCGCCGGTGAGGAGGGTGCCGCCGATGACGACGGCGGCGATGGCGTCCAGCTCCAGGCCGACGGCGTGCAGGCCGTAGCCGGAGAGCATGTAGAACGTCAGCAGGACGCCGCCGAGGGCGGAGCAGAAGCCGCTGATCGCGTAGACGGTGATCCTGGTGCGGGCCACCGGCAGGCCCATCAGCAGCGCGGACTGCTCGCTGCCGCCCAGCGCGTACACGTTGCGGCCGAACCGGGTGTGGTGCAGGACCACGAAGGCCGCCGCGGCGACCAGCACGGCGATGACGGCGCTGGGGGAGAGGAAGGTGCCGCCGGGCAGCGGGACGCGGGTCTGCGCCATCGCGGTGTACGACGGGTCGGTGATGGAGATCGACTCGACGCTGATCGTGTAGCAGAGGCCGCGGGCGAGGAACATGCCGGCGAGCGTCACGATGAACGGCTGGATCTCGAAGGTGTGGACGACCCATCCCATGGCCCAGCCCAGCCCGGTGCCGATCGCCAGCACCAGCGGGACGACGGCGAGGATCGGCCAGTGGTGCTGCTCCACCAGCCAGGCCGAGACCATGGTGGACAGGGCGACGACCGCGCCGACCGACAGGTCGATGCCGCCGGTGAGGATCACGAAGGTCATGCCGACGGCGACGACCAGCAGGAAGGCGTTGTCGATCAGCAGGTTCAGCAGGACCTGGCCGGAGAAGAAGCCCTCGTACTGCACCGAGCCGACGCCGAACATGGCGACGAGCAGGACGGTGGTGACCAGCAGCGGGACGTGGCCGCGCAGTCGTGCGGCGGGAGTGGTGTTCATGCGCCCACCTTCAGATCGGCGGATGCGGGCTCCGGCTGCCGGCCGCCGTGCGCGGTGGTGCGACGGCGGGCGAGCTTGGCGCGGAACCGCGGCGACTGGATCAGGCAGACGGTGATGACCACGGCGGCCTTGAAGACCAGGGTGGTCTCGGGCGGGATGCCGATGGTGTAGACGGTGGTGGACAGGGTCTGGATGACCAGGGCTCCGAGCACGGTGCCGCCGATCGAGAAGCGTCCGCCGTTGAGCGAGGTGCCGCCGATGACGACGGCCAGGATGGCGTCGAGTTCGATCCACAGGCCGGCGTTGTTGCCGTCGGCGGCGGAGACGTTGGAGCTGATCATCAGTCCGGCGACGGCCGCGCAGACGGCGCTGGCGACGTAGACCAGGGTGGTCAGGCGGTGGGCGCGGATGCCGACCAGGCGACTGGCGACGGGGTTGCCGCCGACCGACTCCAGCAGCAGGCCCAGGGCGGTGGAGCGGGTGAGCAGCACGGCCAGGGTGACGGCCGCCGCCGCGAGCAGGACGGAGAACGGGACGGTGAGCCAGTAGCCGCCGCCGATCAGCCGGTAGGGGTCGCTGGTGACGGTGATGATCTGGCCGTCGGTGATCAGCTGGGCGACGCCGCGGCCGGCGACCATGAGGATGAGGGTGGCGACGATCGGCTGCACGCCGATGCGGGAGACCAGCAGGCCGTTGACCGTGCCGAGGACGAGTGCGACGGCCAGCGCCAGCGCCACGGCGGTCAGGACGGTGGAGACGCTGCCGGGGTCGGCGGCCTCGCTGATGTGCAGGCAGGCCAGGGCGCCGGCGATGGCGACCGTGGAGCCGACCGACAGGTCGATGCCGCCGGTGGCGATGACCAGCGTCATGCCCAGGGAGACGAGGACCAGCGGTGCGCCGAAGTGCAGGATGTCGATCAGACTGCCGTAGAGGTGCCCCTCCTTGGTGTGGACGGCGAAGAAGTCCGGGGTGAACAGCAGGTTGGCCAGCAGCATGGCGACGAGGACCGCTGCGGGCCAGAAGAGCCGGTGTTTCGTCATCGCCGGGCTCCGCTCGCGATGGTCTCCATGAGGTGCTCCGGGGTGAGCGATCCGTCGTTGGCCAGTTGGGCGACCATGCGGTGGTCGCGCAGCACGCCGATCCGGTGGCTGAGGCGCAGGACCTCCTCCAGTTCGGCGGAGATGAACAGCACGGCCATGCCCTTCTCGGCGAGGTCCGCGACCAGTTTCTGGATCTCGGCCTTCGCGCCGACGTCGATGCCGCGGGTCGGCTCGTCGAGGATCAGCAGCTTGGGGTCGGTGATCAGCCAGCGGGCGAGCAGCACCTTCTGCTGGTTGCCGCCGGAGAGGTTGCGCACCAGTGCCTCGGGGTCGCCGGGGCGGATGTTCAGCGCCCTGATCCAGCGCAGCGCGTAGTCGTCCTGTGCGGTGCGCGACAGGGGCCGGAGCCAGCCGCGGGAGGCCTGGAGGGCGAGCACGATGTTCTCGCGGACGGTGAGTTCGCCGACCAGGCCCTCGGACTTGCGGTTCTCGGAGCAGAAGGCGATGCCGTGCGCGACCGCGGCCTGCGGGGTGCGCAGCGCGGCGGGCCGGCCGTCGATCCGCACGGTGCCGCTGTCCGCGTGGTCGGCGCCGAACAGCAGCCGGGCGGCCTCGGTGCGCCCGGAGCCGAGCAGCCCCGCCAGCCCCACGACCTCGCCGGGCCGCACGGTCAGGTCGTAGGGCTCGACCGCGCCGCGGCGGCCGAGCTTCTCCGCCGTGAGGAAGGGCTGCTCCGGCGCGGGCCGGTCCGTACGGCGGCTCGCGGTCGCCAGCCCCTCCAGGTCGGCGAGTTCGGCGCCGATCATGCGGGAGACCAGCTGGACCTGGCTGAGGTCCCGGGTGAGGTACTCGCCCTCCAGGCGGCCGTTGCGCAGGACGGTCATCCGGTCGCAGATCTCGTAGACCTGGTCGAGGAAGTGCGAGACGAACAGGATCGCCACGCCCCGCTCGCGCAGCCCGCGCATGACGGCGAACAGCTGCGCGACCTCGTCGCGGTCGAGGCTGGACGTCGGCTCGTCCAGGACGAGCACCTTGGCCTCGACGTCCACCGCCCGGGCGATCGCCACCAGCTGCTGGACGGCGATCGAGAAGCTCTCCAGCGGGGCCGTGACGTCGATGTCCAGGTCGAGTGCGGCGACCGAGGCCGCGGCGCGGCGGCGCAGTTCGGACCAGTGGATCAGGCCGCGGCGGCGCGGCTCACGGCCGATGAAGAGGTTCTCCGCGACCGACAGGTTCGGGCAGAGGTTGACCTCCTGGTAGACCGTCGAGATGCCGGCCTGCTGCGCCTGCAGCGGACCGGCGATCCGCAGCGGCCGGCCGGCCAGGGTGACCTCGCCGCCGTCCGCCGGATGGACGCCGGTGAGGACCTTGATGAGGGTGGACTTGCCCGCGCCGTTCTCGCCCATCAGCGCGTGCACCTCCCCGGGGAAGAGCCGGAAGTCGACGTCGTCGAGTGCCAGCACGCCGGGGAACTCCTTGCGGAGCCCGCGTACTTCCAGGACCGGTTGCTGCATCGGTCCTCCTTTCGTGGTCGGTCGGGACCGGGGGCGGGCGCCGCGCCGTGGGGCGGCGGCGCGGCGGGCGGCCCGGTGCGCCGTCCGGTCAGTACTGACGGGTCGGCAGCGCGGCGGTGGCCTGCTCGGGGGTGAAGGTGCCCTCGACGGTCTTGATCCGGCGTTCCACGGCCTCGCCGTTCTTGACCTTCTTCGCCAGCTCCATCAGCTGGTCGCCGAGGAGGGGGTTGCACTCCACATCGAAGTTGATCTTGCCCTGGGACATGGCGGTGAAGGCGTCCTTCACGCCGTCCACGGAGACGATCCTGATGTCGGTGCCGGGCTTCTTCCCGGACTCCTCGATCGCCTGGATCGCACCGAGCGCCATGTCGTCGTTGTGGGCGTACAGGACGTCGATCTCGGGCTGCGCCTTCAGGAAGGCCTGCATGACCTCCTTGCCCTTGGCGCGGGTGAAGTCGCCGGTCTGCGAGGCGACCACCTTGAACTTCGGGTCGCCCTTGATCACGTCGGCGAAGCCGGACTTGCGGTCGTTCGCCGGGGCGGAGCCGGTGGTGCCCTCCAGCTGGACGATGTTCACCTCGCCCGGCTTGCCCTGGTACTCCTTCACCAGCCAGTCGCCGGCCTTCTTGCCCTCCTCGACGAAGTCCGAGCCGAGGAAGGTGGCGTAGAGCGAGGTGTCCTCGGAGTCGATCGCGCGGTCGGTGAGGATCACCGGGATGTGCGCGTTCTTGGCCTCCTTCAGCACGGTGTCCCAACCGGACTCGACCACCGGGGAGAAGGCGATCACGTCGACCTTCTGCTGGATGAACGAGCGGATCGCCTTGATCTGGTTCTCCTGCTTCTGCTGGGCGTCGGAGAACTTGAGGGTGACGCCGGCCTTCTTCGCCGCCTCCTGGACGGACTTGGTGTTCGCGGTGCGCCACCCGCTCTCGGCGCCCACCTGGGCGAAGCCGAGGACGAGCTTGCCGCCCGGCTTCTTGCCGTCCGACGAACCGCCGGTGGAGGAGCAGGCGGACAGGCCGACGATCATGACGCCGGCCAGGACGGCGGCAGCGGCTCTCTTGGACATCTGGGCTTCCTCTCGATGGTCCCCTCCGGGCCGGGGCTGCGGAGCGGGCAGCGGGCAGCGGTCGGCGGAGGGAGTGGGTGTGCCGGCCCGGGCGGGCGGCAGCCGCCCGCCCGGGCCCTGAAGCGATCGGATGGATCGTCAAAGACGGTGTGAGGATGATCGGTCGGCGTACCGATGCGTCACCGGCGTGCGCTGGGGTGGGAGCACCGGCGTCTTCGCCCGATGATTGTTAGCGCTCACATATGGTCGGGGCAAGAGTGGTGCACCGCTTTATCGAATCTTGACCGCTGCCGGCCGGCCCGCCCGTCCGGTCACCGGTGGCGCCGGGGGTCCGGGACGTCGGGCAGGGGATCCGTGACCGGCGCCTGCCGTATCGGCGCGGATGCCGCCCTGTCGGGTGCAGCGGGTCGCGAATGCCCAGGTGGCGCGGGGAGTGGCCGTTCCGGTGGCGACCGGCGGTGACCGGCGGCTGTGCGTCGGGGGCTGTCGGACACCTTGACGCGGTCATACGGAGTGTTCATAGTGATGCCCGGCCGCCTCTGAGCCGAACTCTCAATCACCCCAGCTGTCTTGAGTTGCTGCCGGCTCAGATTGTTAGCGCTAACACTCGACCCCCCCGCCACCAGCAAAGGAGCCCACCCTTGGCTGCTCGAACACGGCTGCGCCGCGCCCGGCGCGCCCTGCTCGCGTCCGGGACCACCGCCGTCCTCGCCGCGGCCCTCCTCGCCGGCACGGAAGCAACCTCGCAGGCCGCCACCCAGGGGCCGTGCGACATCTACGCCGCGGGCGGCACGCCCTGCGTCGCGGCCCACAGCACCACCCGTGCCCTCTACGGCGCCTACGACGGAGCCCTCTACCAGGTCCGGCGCGCCTCGGACGGCGCGACCAGGGACATCGGCCCGCTGAGCGCCGGCGGCTACGCCAACGCCGCCGCCCAGGACACCTTCTGCGCCGCCACCACCTGCCTGATCACCGTCGTCTACGACCAGTCGGGCCGCGGCAACGACCTCACCCAGGCACCCGCGGGCGGGGCCGCGGGCGGCCCCGACGACCTCGCGCCCGCCACGGCCGCACCCGTGAAGGCCGGCGGACACCCGGCCTACGGCATCTACGTGGCCGCCGGCACCGGCTACCGCAACAACCACACCTCCGGGATCGCCACCGGCGACCAGCCCGAAGGCATGTACGCCGTCCTCGACGGAACGCACTTCGGCGGCGGCTGCTGCTTCGACTACGGCAACGCCGAGACCAACAACCTCGACACCGGAAACGGCCACATGGAGGCCGTCTACTTCGGCGACAGCCGGATCTGGGGCACCGGAACCGGCAACGGTCCCTGGGTGATGGCCGACCTCGAGAACGGCCTGTTCTCCGGTGCCGACGTCGGATACAACGCCAACGACCCGAGCGTCAGCCACCGCTTCCTCACCGCCGTCGTCAAGGGCGGCCCGAACCAGTGGGCCATCCGCGCCGGCAACGCCCGGTCGGGAGGACTCTCCACCTTCTACAGCGGCGCCCGCCCCAACGCGTCCGGCTACAACCCGATGCACAAGGAAGGCGCCATCATCCTCGGCATCGGCGGCGACAACAGCAAATCCTCGAGCGGCACCTTCTACGAGGGCGTCATGACCTCCGGCTACCCCTCCGACGCCACCGAGAACGCCGTGCAGGCCAACATCAACGCCGTCGGCTACCAGACGGCCCCCGTCACGTCGAGCTCGCTCACCGTCGGCTCCCGCATCTCGCTCCGGGCCACGACCGCCTGCTGCACCGCGGACTCGCTGCGCCGCAACACCGACGGCACGGTGGCCATCTCGCCGATCAACGCCGCCAGCCCGGCCGCCGACAGGACCGCCGCAGGCTGGACCGTCCGCGCCGGACTGGCCGACAGCAGCTGCCTGTCCTTCGAGTCCGCCGCCGCCCCCGGCCAGTACCTGCGCCACTCCGGCTTCCAGCTCTACACCGCCGCGAGCAACGGCACCGCCCTGTTCATGCAGGACGCGACCTTCTGCCCGCAGGCGGGCCACAGCGGCCAGGGCTTCTCCTTCCAGTCGGTCAACTACCCGAACAAGTACCTGCGGCACTACGCCTACACCGGCTACCTCGCCGGCGACGGCGGCAGCAACACCTGGGACAACGCCACCAGTTGGAGCGAGGACACCAGCTGGCTCGCCGCCCAGCCCTGGTCCTGAGGCCTGCCCCGGTCGTGAGGCCTGCCCCGGTGGTGAAGCCTGCAATGCCGCCCGGAGGGGCGGCACCGCCTGCTCCTCGGCGGTGCCGGCCCTCCGGGCGGCACGCCCCGGCAAGAGGCTGCCGGATTTCGGTTATTGGCGCGGTGCGGGCGGATCTCCTGATCGTGCGGCCCGATCGGCCGCAGGACGGCGGCGCGGACGCGCGGCCCCGCTCCCGCATGCTCGAAAGGCTCACCGTGACCCGTGACTGGAAGGGCCACCGCCCGCTGCTCGCCTGCTCCCTCGCGCTGGCGGTCGGTGCGACCGCCCTGCTCGGGATGGCCGCACAGGGCTCCTCGGCGCAGGACTCGTCGGGGCAGGTCGCGTCCGCGCAGCCGGGCGGTTCCGCCGCGGGTCACTCCGCCGCCGACCACTCGGCCGCGGGCCACGGCGCAGCCGCTGCCTCCCCGGCGGCCGGCAAGCACGGTGGGCACGCGATGGCCGGCACCGACGGGCTGGCCCCGGAGCGCGACGGCTACCGCCTGGAGCCGCGGGTCGCCGGCCTCCCCGCCGCGCGGCCGGTGAGCTTCCCGTTCGTCGTCACGGGCCCCGACGGGCGGCCGGTCACCGAGTTCGCGGAGTCCCAGACGAAGCGGATGCACCTCTACGCGATCCGCTCGGACCTGACCGGCTACCAGCACCAGCACCCCGTGATGGCGGCCGACGGCACCTGGACGGCCGACCTGGCCGCACTCGATCCGGGCGTCTGGCGGGTGTACGCCTCGTTCGCACCGGCCGTCGGGTCGCACCAGGGCACGGAGTACGTGCTCGGCAGCACCGTCACGGTGCCGGGCACCGCCACCGAGGCCCCGCTCCCGGCCGCGGCCGGCACCGCCGTGGCCGACGGCTACACGCTGACCGTCCAGGGGGACCCGACGTCGGCGGAGGCCTTCCCGCTGACCGTCACCGCCACGGGTCCGGACGGCAGGCCGGTCACCGACCTCCAGCCGTACCTCGGGAGTTACGCCCACCTCAGCGCCTTCCACGAGGGCGACCTGGCGCTGGCCCACCTCCACCCGATCACCCCGGTCACCGCGGGCGGCGGCGGCCCGGTGCTGACCTTCTACGCCCTCCTCGCGAAGCCCGGGAACTGGCGGGTCTTCCTGCAGTTCCAGACCGGTGGCCGCCTGCACACCGCGGCCGTCACCCTGCGGGTGCCGTAGGCCCTCTCTTCCGGATCTTGCCGGGCGCGCTACGCCGGGCATCGCCACCCAGCCCCGAGGGGCCGGGAGGTGCCCCCAGCCCGGACGCACCGGCGAATCGGCCGAGTGCGGTCCGGTACGAGGCCGATCCGCCGGCACGCCCGGCCGGGCGCGAAACGGGGGCACCTCCCGGCCGGAGGCCGGGGGAGCCGCGCGCTCATCCGGCAAGATCCGAAGGAGAGGACCTGGCGCCTGTCCGGCGGGGCCGGGCCACGCCGGGGTCCCGGGGGTCAGTACGGCTCTTCGCGCCACTCCAGGCAGGTGGGCCGCCGGCCGCCGGACAGGACGAACTCCTTCACGGCCTGACGCACCAGGCCGATCGGGACCTCCGTCGGCTCCAGGAACTCCCGGGGGTAGGTGACGACCATGTAGGTCGCCACCGGGGTGGTGGCCTCGCCGGCCGGGATCAGGGCGCCCTCGTCGCCGGTGCTGTAGGAGAGGATGCCGACCTGCCCGCCGGCGCGGACCCCGACCAGGAACTCGTGGTCCGGCCGGCCCGACGGCAGCAGCGGGCGGTCCAGGGAGATCAGGTGGGCCGTGTTGCGCAGCGGACCGCCGGCGATCAGCGCGTCGACCATCGCGTCGACGGCCTCCGCCGAGTCGAGCAGCACCGGTGCACCCGAGTGCTCCTCCAGGTGCTCCTCGGTGAAGACCGCCTCCGTGCCCCGCAGCGTCTCGTCCCCCTCGCCGTCCCGGGTGGTCATGTGCCGGAGGCGTCCTGGCGCGGGGCGACGGCCTGCTCCAGCAGACCGTGCAGGACGCCCTGCTCGTCCGGGGTGAGCGCGGAGAGCGGAGAGTCCACGGCGAGGAGTCCGAGGAGGCGTTCGCGCAGTGCGGTGCCGTCGGCGGTGAGGACGAGGTGCTTGGCCCGGCGGTCGGTGGGGTGCGGCCGGCGCTCGACGAGCTGCTGCTTCTCCAGCTTGTCGACGACGAAGGTGGTGTTGGAGGGCTCGCAGCTCATCCGCTCGGCGAGCTCCCGCATGGTCATCGGCCCGCTCATCTCCCGCAGCGCGGTCGCCTGGGAGGCGGTGAGGCCCAGGGTGGCGGCGCGTGCCCGCACGTGTTCGGCGATGCGCTGGGCGAGTCCGTTCACCAGGCCGCACAGCTGCCGCTCGGCCACGGCCTGCGCCTGCGCGTGCGCCTGCGTCGGTGCCTGTGCCTGCGGGGACGTCGTCATACGCCCCAGCCTAGCAAATCCGTCCGATCCAAATAATTGCAACTTGAATGGTTCGAACTTGATGCATATGGTGGGCGTCGCTGCCGCGGGAGACTGCGGCAGGCCGCTGACGTGCATTCACAGGAGGGGAACCATGACGGACCTGACGACGACTCGGGGCGGACGGCTGAACCGGCCGGGAGCGATCCGTTCCGTACGACTGGGCGGGACCAGGGTGTCCTACGTGCCGGACGGCGACGTGCGGCTCCGGCCGCTCGACCTGCTCCCGGACACCACCGCGGAGGTGTGGGCCGCACACCCGGAGTACCTGGACGCCGCAGGCCACCTCGTGGGCAGCGTCGGCGGTCTGCTGGTGGAGCACGGCGACCGCGCGCTGCTCATCGACGCCGGCTTCGGCCCGCGCACGGCCGAAGCCCCGGCCGGGCCGGTCGGCGTCATCCACGGCGGCGCCCTGCTGGAGAACCTCGCCGCACTCGGCCGCGGACCCGCGGACATCGAGGCGGTCGCCTTCACTCACCTGCACTCCGACCACCTCGGCTGGGCCGGCCACCCCGCCCCCGGCACCGGCCGGCCCGCGTTCGCCCACGCCGACCACCTGGTCTCCGAAGCCGAGTGGGAGCGACAGGACCTGCTGGAGGCCCAGGGCACGGCCGAACAGGCCGCCGTCTTCGCCCCACGGGTCAGGACGGTCACCGACGGGCAGGAGGTCTTCCCCGGCGTCCGCGTGCGGATCACCCCCGGCCACACCGTCGGGCACGCCGAGTACGTGATCACCGGGGGCGGACGCCGTCTGATCGCCTTCGGCGACGCCGTGCACTCGCCGATCCAGATCGACCACCCCGAGTGGTCCGCGGCCTTCGACCACGACCCCGCCCGGACGGCCGAGCACCGCCGCCGACTCGTCGCCGAACTGGCCGAACCGGACACGATCGGATTCGGCGTGCACTTCGCCGACGTTGTGTTCGGCCACGTCCGCCGGGACGGCCACGGCCCGGCCTGGAAGCCCCTGGACGCCTGACCCGCCGGGCGGGCGCCGTCGGAGGTCGGCGGGTTCGGCCGAACC